>NZ_DOPT01000076.1:68120-68658 GCF_003512625.1 Herpetosiphon sp.
AAACATCAGCACCATCGCCTAAGCCAGATTCGAGCACGATCGTTGGGCTGCCGCTGCCCATACAAATCAGTCGCATCGCATGGCCATTGAGCATAATTTGCTGCTCGGCTGGCAAAAATTGTTGGCGATCACGCTGGCTGGCCCAGCGCTGAAACGCCCAACCGCCGATCAGCAAACCAACAATCAACAGGCCAAGCCAAGCGAGCCAGCGCCCAATCCGTCGTAACAGCGAGCGTTTTTGTGGTTTTATATTCATTGGGTATTCCTTAGCTAGAGATATAGCGCAACTATAGCCAAGAACTAGCCAAACCACAGGGTTAATCAGGGCGAATGGCACTCAGCAATTAGAGCGATAGCAGCATCGATCTTCAGGCCGCTGAATATCTATAATTCGATTGCATAACTAAAAAAAGCCCTTCATAGGTAGATGAAGGGCTACAGCAACGATAAACGTTTATGCGATTCTACGATAGATGGGTTCCCTTCGCCTCGCGTGCGGCAGCCAAGGAATAATTCCGTTCCCTCACCCCCGACCCCT
>NZ_DOPT01000076.1:68723-101679 GCF_003512625.1 Herpetosiphon sp.
CCCTCACCCCCGACCCCTCTCCCACTGCGGCGGGAGAGGGGTGTTCCAAGCTTCATGATCGAGGGATTCCCCCTCGCCTCGCGGGCGGGAGAGGGGGCTAGGGGGTGAGGGCATGAATATCGATGACGTATTTCACCCAACCGTTGTTAAAACCTACCCTTGTGAGAGCGGGCTAGAATGAAGCGAACTAACTACCTAATTCATCGTCATCGTCGCCGTCGTCGCTATCGACATCATCGAGGCTCATTTCGTCGAGATCTTCTTCTTCTTCCTCACCCATTTCATCAACTTCATCATCGTCATCGCCATCGAAATCGTAGCGCAACGAATAATCGCGAACATACGGGCGGAAAGCTCCCATATCGCCGCTAAGCTTGCCAGGGAACGAGATTTTGGTGCGTTGTGATGGGTGTTGGAAGGTTTCACGAATCACGATCCGCACTTGACCGTTTTCGATGTGGGCGATGGCTGCGGCATATTTGTTGCCACCATCGATCAATTCAGCTAAGCGTTGCGCCAGTTTTGGCTCAATCCGCCCAATTAAAATCCCATCGCTGGTGTAGGCATTCAACAAACGGCCTTCGTGGCGCAACTCAACGATCTCGCCGCTACCCAATTGGCTTACCAAGCCTGGATTGGCCAAATTGGTCAACGTGGTAATGCCAGTTTTGCCAGTTTCGCTGACAAACAAGCGCAAATCGACCAATTCGCGGCTGCGTTGATTGGTTTTGCCTTCGCTGCTCAATAATGGAGTCAGCTTATCAATATTACGGCGGGCAATAATATTGCTTGGGGCAAGTTTTAACGTCTTTTGATAGGTTTCGAGCGCTTCAGCATAACGATTGACTTCTTGTAAGGCCTTACCTAAACGATTATAGGTTTCGGGATCTTCGGCCATTTCGATTGCTTTGCGGTTCAGCTCAATCGCTACTTCCCACTGATTGTTAGCAGCTTCGCTAATCGCTTGATCGATTAAACGATTGCGAATGCGCATCTTGTCATCTTGCTTGGACACTGGGTTCCTCCAGGTTTTAATCACACAGAACGGACGCAGCTCACACCGCATCCGCTCAAACTAATCCTAAAAAACATCGATTTGCTACACGTCGAGCTTCAAGGCTGCTAGCAGGCCAAGAAATCCAACAAAGTTATTCATTGAGTGGGCTAAAACAGCACTCCACAAATTATTGGTATAGTGGTAAACCAAGGCCAAAATCGCCCCACCAAGGAAAATCGGAATCAACAAGCCTAAATAGCCCGTTGTAACTCCAAAGGCATGCGGCAGGGCAAACAAAATGCCACTCAGCACCACGCCCCACGTAACCCCAAGCTTTTGGCGGATGGCGCGAAAAGCATAGCCACGAAAAAAGACTTCCTCTAAAAATGGCCCAATAATCACCACAAATAGCCCAAACAGGCCAATTTGCAGGTTGCTAGCATTTTTAAAAGGGCCAATCAACTGTTCTTGTTGATCAGGGTTGCTACCCAATGCTTGGGCAATCACGCCCGAGATAAGATTAGTTACTAAGAAGCTGATGCCTGCAATAAAGCCAAAACCCAAAGCTACCCCCAGCTTTTTGCCATTCAGGCCAAACCATGCTAAGGGCAATTTACGCAGAATATTGACCCGCAAGATGCTTGCTAAAGTAAAACCTAAGCCCAAGGTTGGAGCGTTCAGCAGCATAAAGGTTGGATCGGTCAGCAAGCCTTCAATATCCGATAAGCTGCTTAAGCCCTTTACAAGCATATAACCAACCATGATGATCACTTGGAACAACACGGCTAGCAAAAAGCCAAAGATCAAATCTGGCAATACCCAGTAGGCCATGGGGGTATTACTTTTGCCTTCCTCGGCTATGAGCACTGGCGGCACTTGATACCCCTGATCGACTGGATGCCAGCCAGGTTGAGCCATGGGTTGTTGCGGTTGCACAGACGGAGCAACTGGCGGTTGCGGTACACCACCGAGTGCTTTCAAAACTGCATCATTGCGTTCACGTTGTGAATCATCATTGCCATAACTCATTTATGCACCTATTGCTAGCGTTTCGCCGATCAGGTTGCCACCCAACCACCATGGGCGAGTTTCTGTGACGTGAATGTTAACCACTTTGCCATACCAATCGCCGTCGGCCTCGAAAAAGACCAATTTGTTGTTGCGATCACGGCCACGCCATTTGCCTTTGGTGAATTCCTCGACCAAAACCTCAACCTCATGCCCCAAGCATTCTTCGTTGCGCTCAGTGGCAATCCGTTCTTGCAATCGTTCAAGTGCAATCCGCCGATATTGCTTTTCACCATGTTCAACTGCCAAGGCTGGGTCAAGCTCCATATCAGCAGCTTTGGTGCCTGGGCGCGAGGAGTAGGCGGCAATATGCACTTTATCAAACCGAATGTTTTCAACCATCTCCAAGGTGCGCTCAAACATCTCGCGAGTTTCGCCCGGATGCCCAACAATAATATCAGTTGATAATGACACGTTGGGGATAATCTCGCGAATCCGTTCGATCAATTTGGTATATTTAGCCACAGTGTAACCACGCTTCATCACCTTGAGCAATTGATCGTCGCCTGCTTGAATTGGCAAATTAATATCAGGCATAACTTTGGGCAAGCGGGCAATTGTATGCAACAATTTTTCGCTCATAAAGGCTGGGTGCGAGGTCAAAAAGCGTAGGCGTACTAAACCTGGGGTTTCATGCAAATATTCCAGCAAATCAGCAAGGTCAGGCCGCCCTGGCAAATCGTGGCCATATGAATCGACAATTTGGCCCAGCAAGGTAATTTCTTTGGCTCCACGGGCACAAATTCGCCGCACTTCTTCGGCAATTTCTTCCATTGGGCGCGAACGCTCTTTACCACGGCGCAACGGAATCACACAATAGGCACACGACATATTGCAGCCATAATTAATTGGTACATGAACATTAACTGGCGGCACTTGCCAATCGGCTACAGGCAAGGCTGGTTCATCAAGTTGGTAGATTGGGTTAGGCGCTAAAGCCAAAACCTCATCAACTGCCGATGGCGAGACAAAATGATCAACCATTGGCAATTTTTTCTTGAAGATCGATTGATTATTTGGGCCGACCATACAGCCCCATAACACAATTTTGGTATCAGGCCGCTCTCGTTTGATCCGTTGAATATCGGTGATTTTGCCGATAATCTTTTCTTCAGCATTGGCTCGCACTGAGCACGAATTTAATACAATAAAATCGGCATCTTCAGCTTGCTCCGCAGGAGTATAGCCTACTCCTTGCAGTGCCGATTCAAGTCGCTCTGAATCAGAGACGTTCATTTGGCAGCCAACTGTCCATACAAAATAGCGATTTCGTTCCATAACCCTACAACCTTTATGTCGTTAATAGCAAAAGTCGCAGCATTATAGCCTATCAAGCAGGCCATCGCAACCGTCGCAAGCGTGAGATCAAGCCAATCGTGCCAACTATTGGCGTGTTTGTATTGTGCCACGATTTTGCAATTAGCCCCAGAATTAGATATTAACGAATGCTCAGAATTCCAATCCGATATGCCCCATCATCCAGCTGGCCTTCAATTGCCAATTGCAAAGGCCGTACATAGCGATTGATCGCTGGAGCAACCAATCGCAATTCATACTCACCCGCTGGCAGCTTGAATTGTTCAAATTGTTGGCGATGCTCATAGGCTTGGGCTGGCAAAAGTTGGCGTAAATCAAGGCTTGATTCGCCTTGCCAAACCACAGTCTGAGTAGCATCGCGTAATTGCCATACCAACGGCCAACGCTCATATATCGGGGCAACTCCAGCGTTTTGCCAGCTACTTTCGATCTGGAGCTGCTGGTTATCGATGGCGAGTTTGATCGTGGTTGGGGCATAGCGATAACCGGCTAATTTGCCCGCCAGCATAAAATTCTCAATATCGGCATTACTCCAATTGCTGGCTTGCTCAGGACAATTAATTGGATCACGCCAGAAATCCCACGGGCTTGCGCGATAGGGCTGGGCAAAATTGCCGTTGCTCACATACGAAATATGATATGAAATCACTTGGGTTTGGGCTGCCAAAAACTGGCCACTATAATCGCGCTCACCATATTCACCGATCATCTCGCTAAACATCGGCGCTACTTTCCAACGCTCAGCCACCAACGGGCCAATTGCTTGGCCATCAACCGTAATATCACTTTGAATGAGTTGATCAATATTACCCATTTGTTCAGGCATGCCCAAGGCATCACGGGTAATGCTCCAATAGGGTTGCTTGGTCATGGCATAGTAAAACACTGGATTATTACTCAGCGGAATTGAAATCAGAAAATGCGGGCTGAGTCGGGTATGCCAAGCATCAACCAGCCAGCGGGCCGTACTTTCGCTGGCCCACATTCCATGGCTTTTATCGGCGTTCCATGGCAAATAGCCCTCGCCATAACGGCCATAACTGCGCATCTGCACGCCCAAAATCCGCTGATCGCCCGCAAATTCGGCCACAAAGGCTGCCAACAAGGCTTCGAGGCGGTTTTGCACAAAAGGATGATTGTAATTTGGATACCAATCGCCTTCAAAGTTTGCGCCAAATTCAGGTTTCTGCAAGTAAATTGGTAAAAACGGGCCATTATTACTTGGGCCAGCACTTGCCCCCAAACCGAGCCAAACCCGCTGGCCGTTCTGCTCAGCCATATCCAGTAATTGATGAATTTCTTGCCAATCGTATTGATTTTCGTTTGGCTCAAGTTCGGCCCATGTCCAGCGATCATAGCGTTCGCGATTCGAAATCAACTCGCTAGGACAGATCATGGTTTGGCCACGCCATTGATATAGCCCACGCCCAGGATTGGCCAACTCAGCCTGTTCCAGCGGGATAACCGTAGGGGTGAATGTTTGCCAAACCAAGCTATTTTGAGGCTGCAAAAGATACCATGTCAGGCCAAATCCTGCTACAATCAATAGCACAAACAACACTCTAAACCATCGCATTGCCCAATCCTTTGTACCGATCGCGGTTATCCCATCGTTGAAGCTGATCGATCACACTACCATTGTTATGAAGGGTTTCCATGCCAACCATTCTTGCTGTTGATGACGATACCACGGTTTGCGCCTTGATTCGCCATTTCTTGGGCGCTGATTATACAATTTTAACTGCCTCAAGCGTCGGCCAAGCACTGCTGTTGCTTGAAACAAGTATCCCCGATCTTCTATTAATTGATGAATTACTACCTGATATGCGTGGCCATGAGTTTTGCCACATCCTTGAGCACAACCCGCGCCTGCGCCAAATTCCGCGCATTATGATGTCGGCCTCGACTCATTACATCGTGGCAGGCACGCCCAATGTGCTGATGTATCTTCGCAAGCCGTTTCGCCGTGAACAATTGTTGATGGCGGTGAGCGATGTGCTTGGAGAATAACAGTAAAATCAAAAGGCAGAAGGCAAAAATTAAAATCAGCTAAAGAAAGGGTTCAGGGGTCAGATTTTACTCGACTCATTGGGACTTGACTCTGACACAGTGTCAGGCTTTATGGTCAATCCATCTACTTATGGATTAATCAGGAGCAATCCAATGTCAATTCAAGCACCAATTAGTACAGCGCCGACCCAACCACAACAAGGTTGGTTTGCTCAAATACTACGCCATCGTGGAGTTCAACTCACCCTCGTTTTATGGATTTTAGGCCATGGCATTATCATCCTTTTAAGCAATGGTGCTTTGCCATTTGATCGCCCAGCCTTTGCTGAAATTCCCTTTCCGCTTCAGATACTTGCGCCAAGTGTCATGATGTTGGAAATATTTGTGCTGATGGGCTTGGGTTATATGCTGACCCGCAATCGCCCAAGCATCGATCTTGCTGCCCGCGCCCCCGAGCGTAGCCAAGCCATGCGTGAAACCCTGGGCTTGGTTGCTTATGCAGCGTTTGGTCAAGCCTTGGGCTGGGTTCTAGGGCCAATGCTCGGGTTTCAGCCATTAAGTTTCCACTTAGCAGGAACTTTAGTTGGTGGGCATAGTGGTTTATCAGTTGCTGAAGTTTGGGTCTGGGCGATCTACAATTTTGGCTTTTATGCAGTCGTACCCTATCTGTGGTTTCGCCGTCGCTATAGTGCCGTTCAGCTTAATTTGGTTTCCAGCAATCGCCGCAACGATCTCTTGGTTATCGCCGTAATCGCCATCTCAGAATCGCTGTTTGAGCTAACAACCTTGGGTACAAGCCTCAATCGCTTGAGTTTTGGGCAATTAGCCTTGGGCCTGCCACTTTCACTGTTCATTTATGGCATCGGTACAGTCTTGCCAACCATGATTTTGATCTATTCGATTCTGATTCCACGGTTTCTCAAAATTACTGGTTCGGCGATTACGACAGTGCTGCTGGGCGGCTTAAGCTATGCAATTGTGCATATAGCCGAAGGCTGGACCAACTTTAGCACTCCAACCAATGCGTTGCTTTCGATTCTATTTGTGTTGATCAATTACTTTGGTGCAGGAATGATCAAAACGGTGCTGACCTTACGCACTGGCAATGCATGGGTGCATGCGTTGGGCTATCACACGATTGCCCCACATGTGATCATTGATACGCCACATATTGTGAATATTTTTGGTATTCGCTAAGCGCAATGCTTAACCCAGCCGCGCAGGGTAATCGTGATGCTAGGCTATCGAAACAACGGTTGGTATTTCAATCTAGCTTCGATAGCCTACAGACCATCGCCCTACATGTTCTCTGCACCGCTGGGTTCTACAAAAAACAAATGACGAGCGACCAGGGGATTGTGCTCAATCCTGGATTCGTGAGGCTTCTGACCGCTAGCCCCTGATAACTAGTCCCTGATCTCCTGCCCCAACAACTTGGTCAATAAATTTGGCTCCAAACATGCTTCAACATGGTCGGCGAGCCGCTCAAAGGGATCGATTGGCTGAATCGCTGACTGAACCTGCCAACCAAGTCTGCTCAACCAAGCTTGGCGAAATTCTGTATTCGCAAAAATGCCATGAATGTAACAGCCCCAAACCTTGCCATTAGCTCGCATGCAGCCATCAGCATGGGTTGATTCAGCTTGTTGAATGCTAAAGGCTGGTTGATCAGCCAACAGTTCAGTTCGCCCCATATGAATTTCATAGCCAGCCAGTGGGTAAGCTTTGGCCCATGGTAAATTGCTGAGCGCCTGAACTTGGCGCGTTTGCTTGTGGCGCTGAAAAATCGTGGTGATTGGTAATAAGCCTAAGCCTGCCATGCTACCACCAATGCCCTCAACCGCCTCTGGATCATCAATTTGCTGGCCGAGCAACTGATAGCCGCCGCAAATTCCGACAATTGGGCCTTGAAATTGTTGAATTGCTTGATCGAAGCCTTGTTCGGTGAGCCATTGCCGGGCAGCCAGCGTGTGTTTTGTGCCTGGCAAAATTAGTGCTTGGCAATGCTGTAATTCATGCGGCTGGTTGATGTAACGTACTGCTACGCCCTGTTCTTGGGCCAACGGATCAAAATCGTCGAAGTTGGCGATTGCTGGCAGTTGAATCACCCCAATCGTTAGTGCCGCGTTGTTGGTTGTTTGATCAGGTCGTTCCAAAGCAACTGCATCTTCTTCGGGCAAGCCAAGTTGCGGCAACCATGGCACAACCCCCAAGACAGGTTTGTTGCTGCGTTGTTCGAGAATCTGAATACCATCAGTAAATAAATCGGGGTCGCCACGAAAGCGATTGACAATTAAGCCAGCAATTAATTGACGCTCCTCTGGCTCCAAGAGCATCAATGTGCCCAACATCGCCGCGAAAATTCCACCAACATCAATATCGCCGACCAACAACGTTTGGGCTTGAGCATAAGTTGCCACGCGCATATTGGTAATGTCGTGAGCCTTGAGATTCAATTCCACTGGACTACCAGCGCCCTCAGCTATCACCAAATCGTATGCTTGGCGCAACTGATCGAGGCTGTTGGTGACAATCTCCCAGAGCAGCTGTTTGCGTTGCCAATAATCAATTGCCTCAAGCGTCTGCCACGGTCGGCCTTGCACAATAATTTGGCTACGACGTTGACCTTCGGGCTTAATCAAAATTGGGTTCATCTGCACGCTGGGCGTGAGTTTGGCTGCCGCTGCTTGGACGGCAATGCTACGAGCAATTTCTTCGCCATTGGCGGTAACAGCAGCATTATTGCTCATATTTTGGGCTTTGAAGGGTGCGACGCGAATGCCACGGCGGGCAGCAATGCGGCAAAGTGCACTAACCAAGGTGCTTTTACCAACTGATGAGGCGGTTCCGACAACCATCAAAACTGGGGCTAGCATAAACTTCTCCAAGCATTCAACAAGCGTTGATTTGCCGCTGGTTGGCGCGGGGCGATCCGTACAAACTGCGGCAAACCAAATGAGCTACAATCGCGCACCAAACAAGCGTGGTTAAGCAGCGCACTACGGGTTTGCTGGGCGTTCGCCACTTCAACTAAGAAAAATGGCAAGCAGCTTGGCAAGACCTTCAAGCTAAGTTGGCTCAAACCCTGGCGTAATTGTTCGCTCCAAATCCACCATTGCTCAAGCTGTTGGGCTAGCCAATGTGGATGTTGGCAAATCGCTAGACCTGCGGCCTGAGCCAAACTATTGACGCTCCATTGCGGCTGCCAACGCTGCAAGCGAGCGATAACCGCTTGCTCAGCCACCACATAGCCCAAACGCAACCCCGCCAAGGCATAGCTTTTGGTCAACGAGTAGAGATAAATAATCTGATGATGGTTGTCGGGGGCTGGGAGCTGGGGGCTGGTTAACCTTCCCCCGTTCCCAGACTCTCGCCCGTCTTGTCGGCGAGAGGAATTCGATTCACCCAATCCCCAATCCCCAATCCCCAATCCCCAATCCCCAACAACCAAATCAGCATACGCCAAATCGAGCACCAAATAGGCTTGAACTGTGGTACACGCTGCTTGAAGTTGGGCAATCGCTTCAGCATCCAAATAGCTGCCAGTGGGATTATTGGGATTGCACAGCCAAACCAAGCGCGGGCGATGTTGCTTGATCAAATGACAACAAGCTACAATATCAATTGCAAATCCAGTTTCGCTGGTTGCTTGATAGCGCAACAATTGAGCGCCAGCCAAGCTGCTAGCATAGGCATATTCGCCAAAGGTTGGTTCAATCAACAAAACTGGATCGTTTGGTTGCAACAAGGCCCGCGCAATCAGATGAATTAACTCATTGCTACCATTACCAATCAATAGCTGTTCAAGTTCACAACAATGGCGTTTGGCCAGCGCCGCCCGCAAGGCCAACGATTGACGATCGGGGTAATGCGCCAAATCAACAGTTGCCAGCGCTTCGCGAATAAAACTCGGCGTGCCAAGCGGATTGACGTTGCTGCTGAAATCATCAATTTGGCTGGCTACAAGCCCACGTTGCTGCAATTCAGCATAATCAATTG
Organism: Herpetosiphon sp.; assembly: GCF_003512625.1. Taxonomy (NCBI): domain Bacteria; kingdom Bacillati; phylum Chloroflexota; class Chloroflexia; order Herpetosiphonales; family Herpetosiphonaceae; genus Herpetosiphon; species Herpetosiphon sp. The sequence goes on from NZ_DOPT01000076.1 coordinate 78,115, forward strand.
CCCCATGAATTGGCTGCTGCATTACTTGGCCCACGCTGCTTGCAGTTGGCGAACTTCGATCGCAATGCCCGCCACAACCAGATAAACTGCGTTGGCAGCGGCGGCGATTTGCTGGTTGGCTCGCCCAATCAGGTCGCGATAGACCCGACCCAAGGCATAAGCGGGCACAATACCCATCCCAACCTCATTGGTCACCACAATCAAGTGTAAATCGTGGGCTTGCTGAGCCGCCAAGATTGCCTGAATTTCAGCTTGCACGATCGGTTCGGGCTGGGTTTCATTGGCAAGCAAGAGGTTGCTCACCAGCAAGGTGAGACAATCAAGTAACACCACACTGCCATTTGGTAGTTGTGCTAGAGTTTGGCTGACCGCCAGTGGTGCTTCGAGCGTTTGCCAATGGCTGGGGCGTTGGGCTTGATGCAAACCAATCCGGTGTTGCATTTCAGCATCGCCAGCTTGAGCGGTGGCGATATACACGACATGCTCGGCTTGTTGGCTGGCATATTGTTCGGCTCGCCAGCTTTTACCACTCCGAGCACCGCCAGTAAATAGAACTAATTGGGCCATGCTACTTCCTTGCGCTGTGGTTGAAGCATCACCAGCGGTAAATTATGGTTAGGATGCTCAATCATTTGAATTGGCACTTCATAGGCTGCTTCGATCAATTCGCTGCGCAAGACGGCGCTTGGTGCGCCAACTGCTTGCAAGCGGCCATGCGCGAGCAAGGCGATTCGGTCGGCACACAAGCTAGCTTGATTGAGATCGTGCAAGGTCAAAATGACACACACTCCATCGTTATGCGCCAAATCGCTGACCAATTGCATAATTTCTAGTTGATACTTCAAATCAAGATGGGCGGTTGGCTCATCGAGCAATAACATTTTGGGCTGCTGAGCCAAAGCTCGCGCAATAATCACCCGCCGTTGCTCGCCACCCGAAAGCTCGGCCAGACTTTGCCGCCGATACTTGGCTAAATTAAAGCGCTCAAGCAACTCTTCGACAATTGCGCGATCAGCTTTGGTCATCGGCAGTAGCCAACCACGATGCGGCGTGCGACCAAGCAACAGCATTTGCTCAACGGTTAATTCGGGGTTTAAGCCAGCTTGCTGCGGGGCAAAGGCAATTTGCTGGGCTACCAAACGCGGTTTTATGTGCCATAATGGCTGCCCATCAAGCCAGATTTGGCCCTGTTGCGGGCGTTGTAAGCGTGCCAAACAACGCAATAATGTGCTTTTGCCAGCGCCATTCGGCCCAAGCAGCGCCAAAACTTCGCCCTTGGTAGCCTGTAAATCAAGTTGCTCAAATACTGTGCGCGAGCCATAACGGCAACCAAGCTGCTTGATTGTGAGAATTGGGTTTGACATAGATTATGGCTTTCTAGGAATTATCCACGAAGGAGTCGAAACCGCGAAGGCTGTTTTTCGCCACGAATTGCACGAATGATTATTTTTTAGCCACAGATTGCACAGATTTGTTTGATGATATTCTTGCTGTCCTATAGCCTCATAACCACAAAAACTGCCCAATAGCCTATAGCCAAAAGCCCATAGCCCTCGTCTGACTTTTGCTTCATCCCTCATCCCTCATCCTTCATCTTTCTGCCTAGTCCCTGATCCCTCGCGACCGCTTGAGCAGATACAAAAAGAATGGGCCGCCGAGCATGGCGGTTAAAATGCCAACGGGTAATTCCAAGGGTGCGGCGATTGTACGAGCCGTTGTATCAGCGAGCACCAACAACATTGCCCCAACCAAGCCGCTGGCAGGAATCAAACGGGCATGGTTGGCTCCAAACAGCAAGCGAGCAATATGCGGCGCAATCAAGCCAACAAAGCCGATAATGCCACCATTGGCCACGGTTGCGGCGGTCGTGATGCTGGCGGCGGCAATCACGGCACTTCGAGTACGCCACAGCGATAAGCCCAAACTTTGGGCTACTTCATCGCCACAACTCAGGGCATCGATCCGCCGTGCTAACAGCCAAAGCCAGGCAATACCCAATACCACAAACGGCAAACTGCTGCGCAAATTATCCCAGCTACGGCCCGATAAACCGCCCAATAACCAAGCAAACACCTCATACAACGGTTGCTCATTCATCAATAACAATAACGAAACTGTAGCCGAAAGCATGGTGCTGAGCGCTGCTCCTGCCAAGAGCAAGGCCGTGCGTGGTGCTTGCCCACCAACTTCGGCAATTGTATACACCACGCCAACCGCCAACAAAGCACCAATAAAAGCACACAGGGCAACCGCACTAAACCCCAGCCATTGCCACTGAATTTGCAGCACAATCGCTAAAGTTGCGCCCAATGCCGCCCCGCCCGATGCACCAATCGCAAATGGATCAGCCAAGGGATTTTGAAATAAGCCCTGAAATGCCGCGCCCGCACTAGCCAAACCAGCGCCAATCAAGGCCGCCAAGAGCATGCGAGCCAGCCGCAAATCCCAAACAATCGTGACAGCAGTGCTGTTGGTGCTGGAATGCTGAGGCTGAATAATTGCTTGCAGCACTTCGCTGGGGCTAAATTGCACCGCACCGATGCCAAGGCTCAGCACCATCGTCAAGAGCAACAAGCCAAGTAGCCCGCCAAATGCTAGCAAATCGCGCCAATAGGGCTTGGATATTAATCGTGCCAAAACCAACCCTTCAAAACTGGAGCAAGCAGCGCCATTGCTGACGCTGCTTGGCAAACGCTGATTAAGCTCAATCAGGCTTAGTTAAACAATTCTGGATACAAGGCTTGGCTCAGTGCTTCTAAGGCATCGGCCAAGCGTGGGCCTGGCCGCGAAAGCATATCACCATTCAAAACGACGATCTTGCCCTCCTTGACTGCCTTGATTGCACCCCAGCCTGGGCGTTGGGCGATCAGATCAATCGTCAGTTTATCGCCATGCGATTCAGGCCCGATGATCACCGCTGGCTGCCGATTGACCACTTCTTCGGCGCTGATTTCGGGATACTCTTCGCTCACATCGGCAAAAATATTGGTTGCGCCAGCGAGTTCAAGCATTTGGCCGATAAAGGTTTGCGGGCCAGCGGTCATCAATGGCTCATCATAAACTTCATAGAACACGCTTAATTTATCGGCAGCCGCCAGCGTGCTGGTTTTGGCGGTTACTGCATCGATGCGGGCTTGCATCTCGGCCACAACTTGGGCCGCCTCAGTTGGATGATTCGTCGCTTGACCAATCAAATTGATGTTTTGATAGACCGCCTCGAAGGTTTCAGCTTTGATCGCGATCACCGGAATATTGGCTTGGGTGAGGGCATCGATCACGATTTGTTGGCTTTCATCGCCCGAAAACACAACATCGGGCTTGAGCGCAACGATGGTTTCAAGGCTAATCGTTTTGGCCGAGAAGCCGCCAATTTGATCGATGCTTTTGGCTGCTTCGGGATAATTGCAATATTTGGTCACGCCGACCAACGCATCGCCCGCGCCAACCGCAAACAGAATTTCGGTATTCGATGGCGCTAACGAGACGATCCGGCTGGGTGCTGCTTGTAGAGTTACTTCGCGCCCGAGGCTATCCTTGATCGTCAAAGGATAGCTGATGCTACTAGTTTCAGTTGGAGTCAATTCGGCGGTTGGTGCTACGGCAGCACTATCAGTTGTGGCGGTTGGCGGCACAGTTGTCGCTGGTAATTGGGTCACGCCATTTTCGGCAGCGTCACAAGCTACAAGGCTGCCCAACAACAAGAAAACGCTCAAAAATCGGCTAAATCGAACCTTGGTCATGTGAATTGAACCCCATTTTATAGAAGGATGAAAGAGAGAGCTATTGATCCACGAAGGACACGAAGGGCACGAAGGGTCGAGGCTATGGGCTATAGGCTATCGGAACAATTATTGGAATTTGCAATCAATCGTCTATAGTCAATAGCCTTCAGCCAATAGCCTTAAATCTCTGCGCCTCTGCGTTGACCTGTTCTGCTCCCCAAGCGCCCATCGCCAAGCCCACCACAACCAGAAACATCACGCGGCGGGCGAGCTGGCGAGCAGTTTGCATCAAGGCTGGGTCGGGCTGGGTTAAGCCATCGCCAAGGGCATAATGCCCAATTTTGATCAACTGAGTATCTAACGCCCCAGCCATGGCCGCCATTGGCCAACCAGCATTGGGCGAGGCTGTTTTGCCATGATCACGCCAAACTACCTGCCATGTTCGTTGGCGTTGGCCATGGGCAACCAGCCAAAGCAGGCCAGCGGTCAAACGTGCGGGAACTAAATTAAGTGCATCATCGCAACGGGCGGCGACTTTGCCAAGATATTCAAAGCGTTGATTTCGATAGCCCCACATCGCATCGAAGGTATTGCTCATACGATAGGCCGCCAAGCCTGGCAAGCCTGCCGCCAAATACCAAAACAACGGGGCAATCACGCTATCTGAGAGATTTTCGGCCAGCGATTCAATTGCGGCGGCGGCAACCTCGCTTGGGCTTAGCTCCGCCGTATCGCGGCTGACCAAATGCCAGCTCAACAAACGTCGTGCTTCGGCCAAATCATCGGCTACCAATGCGGTTTGCACCTCACCAACCGCTCGATCAAGCGCCCGATAGGCCAGCAAACTTTGGGCAGCCAAGGCTTGCGCCAATGGATGTTTGGGAATTCGGGCAGCTAAACCTGCGCTCAAGCCCATGCCCGCGCCGAGCCAAATTGCGCCCCAAACCAAACGATCAGCCTCGTTGCTTGGCGCGAACTGCTCGCCCCGCTTGATCCACTTGCCCATCCACACCACTGGATGCAACTGGTTGGGCAATTCGGGCAAGAGCGCATCGCAGGCCAATGCCAATAAGCCACCCAGCACTCGTTTAGCCATTGCTTGCTCGCTGAGCAACGATAAATAAACCATTACTACCATCACCATATGGTCGTTGGATATCCAAGCGATGCCAGGCGCTGACCAACCTTAAGCCTGCATTACCCAGCAAACGTTGCAATTCGGGCAAATAATAATGACGGCGCATCAATTCATAGCTGGTGCGTTGACCTGCATTGAGCACCGTCAAGCGATCGGTGCAGGTCATGGCGCGGCGATCCGGAATCACCTCGTACAACTCCAAACCTTGTTCAGTTTCAGCCCAGCGTTGGCTAGCTTCGGGCAGGGCAAACGGCCAATCGTTGATGCCAAAAATCAGCCAGCCATTGGGTTGCAGCAAATTGGCTAAATGCTGCAAACTCTGGGCATCAGCCGCTTCGCTGGGGTAGCCACAACAACTGCGGTCATACAACGAGAAAATTGCATCGAACGGCTGCTCGCGAAGTTCAATAAAATCTTGTTGGCGAAATTGGCAGGTTTGGTCACGTTGCTGGGCAAAGGCTTGGGCCGCTTGCAGCAATTCGGGTGCAATGTCGATGCTCAGCACTTGCGCAAAACCACGTTCAGCCAAGACCACGCTATGTCGCCCCCAGCCACAACCAATTTCCAAAATACTCGCCTTTGAGCCAATGCTAATCTGAGCCAACACAAAATCAAGGTCGTGCTGGGCGGCAGCATAATCGGCGTGTTGGCGTTCGGCGCTCAATGTGGCAACTTGGCGCGGCGCAAAATAGCGATACCAATCGTTGTTGTTCATAGCTGGCCTCGTTGTTGCAAATTGCTCAAACCCAACGATTGGGCGGCTTTGAGCAGATCGATATCGTGTTGTTCAGGGTCGTGCCATAAATCGCGATCAATCGCTTCGAGTAGGCGTTCAGCAATCGCTTGCCAAGCCCACGGGTTGCTATCGGCAAAAAATTGTTGCATCTCTTCATCGCGCAAATAGTGCTCAGCAATCGAGTGATACATCCAATCATCAACAACTTGAGCCGTGGCATCGTAGCCAAACAGATAATCGACGGTGGCAGCTAGCTCCAATGCGCCCTTGTAGCCATGGCGGCGCATGCTTTCGATCCATTTGGGATTAACCACCCGACTACGAAATACCCGTCGCGCTTCTTCGCGCAAATCGCGGGTTTGCGGGCGCTGTGGGTTGCTCGAATCGCCAAAGTAGCGGCGTGGGTTGCGTCCAGTCAAGGCGCGAATCGTAGCGATCATGCCGCCGTGATATTGCATATAGTCGTCGCTATCAAAAATATCGTGTTCGCGATTATCTTGATTTTTGGTGGCAACTTGAACTTCACTCAAAGCTGTGCCAAAGGCATCGGCAGCCTCAATCCCATAGTCGTCGCTGGTGTAGGCATAACCACCCCAAGCGATGTAGGCTCGGGCAAAATCTGCGTCATCTTGCCAATTTTGGCTATCAATCAAGGGCAAAATGCCTGCGCCATAACTGCCTGGCTTGCAGCCCCAAACCCGATAACGCGCTTGTTGTTGGGCAATTTCGGGCGCTAAGCCGTTTTTAATTAGCTGCTCAGTGGCCGCAAAGGCCTGCTGACGAGCAAAATTCTGATCAAGTGGTTCATCAAGTTCAATCACGGTTTGGGCGGCTTGGTCAAGCAAACTGACCAAATGTGGGAAGGCATCGCGGAAGAAGCCGCTAATTCGACAAACCACATTAATCCGTGGGCGGCCAAGCTCGGCCAAGGGAATTACTTCAACGCCCGTGATGCGGCGGTTTTCAGCTTGCCACACTGGCCGCACGCCCAATAAGGCCAGCACTTGGGCAATATCATCGCCGTAGGTGCGCATGGCGCTAGTGCCCCAAATGCTAATGCCAACGCTGCGCGGGTAGCTGCCTTCTTCCCGTTGATAGCGCCGAATCAGATCATCGGCCAAATGCTGGCCAACTTGCCACGCCGCCGCACTAGGCAACGAACGCGGATCGACAGCATAGAAATTGCGGCCTGTTGGCAGCACATGAGCCATACCGCGAGTTGGCGCTCCACTTGGCCCCGCCGGAATATAGCCACCATTCAAGCTATGCAGCAGGCTGGCAATTTCAGCTCGCGCACTTTCATGCAAGTTAGGGATAAGTTGGGTGCAGATAAATTCCAAGGGCGCGACGACCGTTTGATCCCAAGCTGCTGCGCTAGGCAATAAACTCGCTTGCAACGCCGCCGGAATTGCGCTAACTTGCCAAGCTTGCAACTCCAAGGTATGTAAAATTGTTTTGCAATGTTGTTCGATCCAAGCCGCCACATCGCCATTGCTGTAAAGCGTTTGGTCGGTCAATTGCAACGGCTGAGCTAAGCGCTCGCCCAAATTGGCTTGCAAATTATTCCAATCCAAGCCGTAGAGTTTGCCTACTGCCACTGGTAAACTGGGCACATCAAGGTTGGGTAGTTTGGTCAGGTGAAACAGCAATTCTGGCAGTTGGTCGCCTTCGGCCAAGGTTCCTAAAATGTGCAAGCCATCGCGAATTTGCGCTCCGGTTAGTTCGCACAAATAGCCTTCAATATCTTCCAGCAAGTGGGCGACTTGACGGCCTTCCATCTCGGCAAAGGCTGTGGGCGTGCCATCTTCGAGGAACGAGCCATCCCAATCGTGGGTGTGGTCGCCGTGGTTGGCCTTGAGAATAAATTGCAAATCGTCGCTGAGATTGCTGGTTTGCAGCAAGTTCCAAATTTGGCGCTGCAACAAGGGCAATTTATTGGGGTCGAGTTGCTCAACTTGATAATATTCATTGACCAACTGCGCCAATTCGGCCAACTGGCCATAGGCTCCAGCACTGGTCATCGGCGGAGTCATATGGTCGATGATCACGGCATGGCTACGGCGTTTGGCCTGATTGCCCTCGCCTGGATCATTGATGATAAACGGATAAATTACAGGCAAATCGCCAATTAAAGCATCGGGGAAGCACTCGCGGCTGAGGCCAACGCTCTTGCCCGGCAGCCATTCCAGCGTGCCATGTTTGCCCATATGCACCAGCGTATCGGCCTGCCAACCATCGCGTAGCCAGCGGTAGAGCGCATAATAGCTGTGGGGCGGCGGCAAATCGGGCATATGGTAAATTGCATTTGGGTCCATGCCATAGCCACGCGGCGGCTGCAAAGCCACAAAGATGTTGCCAAACTCTAAGCCCGCCAAGGCTAGCCCTTGCTCGGTCAGGTAGGCCGTGCCAGGCGCTTCGCCCCATTGTTTGATCATGCTGGCTTGCAAATTGGCGGGCAATTCAGCAAACCATTGTTGATATTGATCGACTGGTACATGCACCGCCTGAGCTAATTGTTGCTCAGTCAGCCAGGTTTCGTCATACGAACAACGATCGATCAAATCGAACAAGAGTTGATCGCTGCTAGCGGGCAATTTGCCAACCTGATAGCCCTCGGCTTGCATGGCGTGGAGTAGGGTTAATAATGAAGCAGGCGCATCCAAGCCGACCGCATTGCCAACCCGCGAGGCTTTGGCGCTGCTGTTGGTAAACACAAAAGCTATGCGTTTTTCAGCGTTGGGTTTGTGGCGCAAATTGACTAAGCGCCGCGTAATGCCGACCACTCGCTCAACCCGCTCAAGATCTGGCATATAGCGCACGCCGCCAGAATTGGGGTCTTGCTCCTTGAACGAGATTGGCACGGTGATAATTCGGCCATCAAATTCAGGAATCGCCACATTGATCGCTGTATCCAACGAGCTTAATCCACGACCTGCTCGTTGCCATTGCTCACGTGAGCGGCCACTCGCAATCGCTTGGATAATCGGCACATTCAGTTGTTGTAGCATATCGATTTCCGCGCCAGCGAGGGTTGGGCCTTCGGTATTAACATTGCCCAAAGCAAACGACAAACTGCAAATCAAGGCATCAATTGGCCCATCGGCTTGCAAACATTCCAAGGCGGCGGGCAGATTGTTGCTGCCGCCTTCCTTGAGCGAGTGGGTATAGACCGCCCGTGGTTGCATGCCCTGAGCTGCGATCGCCTGACAAATTGCATCAACAAAATCGGTGTTCCCGCTCAGCATGTGCGCCCGATAAAACAGCACGCCCACGGTTGGCTTATCGGCTTGCGCACTGGTTTGGCATTGGGCAGTGGCACAGCCTTCGCAGCGATTTAACGCTGGCGTGTAGATGCCATGGCGGGGTAATTCCTGTGGCGCGTCGTAGCCCCAACCGGTGAGCAATAAGTGGTCGCTCAAACAGGCCAAGGCATTGACGACATTTTCCAAGCCGCCCTGCATAAAATAGCTGCTGATTAAGTGCGCCAGCGGCACGCCAACATTCGAGAGCGCCATCAACTCAGGGTCAAGCGCCTCAAAGCCAGGCAAATACAGCACAAAGCCATTGGTTTGTTGTGTCCATTGCTGCAAGCGCTCGATGCCATGCTCAAAGCCTCGACTGCCCGTAATCAAACGCACAACCACAATTTCCGCTTGGGGCAACAAGTGATCAAATAAGCCATCAAGCGCAGTTTGATCTTCGGCCTCGCCCACGTTGGCGGTTTGCACATTGGCAAAATCGCTGGGCAATTGGCGACGCGCTTGCTCAATTAACAGGATGTCGGTATCCGCTTGGGTCAAAAATATGATGCCATTGCCAAGGCTGGGCTGGCTGGCTGGTAACGCTGGCGCTGGGCTGATTGCGGCGGGTGCTTGGCCATCCCATTTAAAGCCATTAAAGACATGGGGCTTAAGATTGGCTGGCGCAGGCAGCACCTGATCGGCCTGAATCATGGCTTCGATGTAGTCGTAGAGCGCTACCACCAACTCTGGTTGGTTGAGCGAATGAAACCAAATCGGCTGGCCATCAAACATCAACATGGCCACATTCGCCAAGGGACATGGACCCAAACAACCGCCCATATTCAGATGCACAATATTGCGCAGCTTGCGGCTTTCCCATTCATGCTGGTGAATTTCCGGCCAAACTGGGGCAAAACCACGCTCAGTAATCCCACAGCAGCAGCCATGAGCGCAGATAAACAACATGCCGCGTTTATAACCAGCGTTGACCATGCGTCCATCGATGCGCTCGACCATATTGCGTTGCAAACGTTCAGTCATCAGAAGTCAATCCCGATCTGGGCACGAATGCCTTGAGTCGTAAACGGGTGTTTAATTTCGCGCATCTCGGTTACAAGGTCGGCGTGTTCGATCAGGGCAGCAGGTGCATCGCGGCCTGTAATAATCACATGCAATAATTCAGGCTTGTTGGCCGCCAACCAAGCCACAACCTCGTTGACATCGAGCCAACCAAAAGCCATCACATAGGTAAATTCATCGAGAATGACAATCTGATATTGATTCGAGCTAATCGCGGTTTTAGCCAATTCCCAGCCATGTAAGGCTTTGGCTTTGGTCGCATCAAGATCTTTCGAGGTCCACGTGAAGCCATCGCCAGTGCCACCAAACTCAATTTCCATCTTGGCAGCCGCCCGCGATTCGCCAAACTTGGCATTTTCGTGTTTGAGAAATTGAATGACTTTAACCTTGAGATCGCGACCCCACGCCCTAGTCATGACACCCAATGCCGCTGACGTTTTGCCCTTGCCATTACCGGTATTGACGATCACAAGGCCTTTTTTGCCTTTGCGCAATTTGCGTACTTGTTCGCGATAGCGCTGTTTTTCTTCGGTTGAATGCAGTTGCGTGCCAGCAACGACGATTGGTTCCAATTGCTCAACCGCATCATCGGGTTGTAATTCAATTGGATTAAATGCTTGATCGCCGCGCACTGCTGGGGCATATTCTGGCTCTTGGCCCGCTGGATACAGCCGATGGAAAATCGCTGCCTCAACTGGCTCGCCATTGATCAAATGCTCTTGCACAATTTGTTCAACTAAATCGTGATCAAGCTGCTGATACCAAATGCCTTCGGGATAAACCACCGCAATCGGGCCGCGTTGGCAAACACCCAAACAACTGACCGTAGAGCATTTGACCCGTTCGGGATTGCGTAATTTGCGCCGATCGCCGAGTTGCTCAAGCGCATGTTGGGCTAAGGCCGCGCCGTCAGCGTCGCCATTACATTGATCACCAGTACAAATAAATAAATGGCGGCCATAGGCTCGCATCGTCAGTGGGGCATCGCTCATGCTGGCTCCGTTGGACGACACACCAGCATGCAAACAGCCAAGAAAAAACCTCTTCGGCTCATGCCAAAGAGGAAAAGAGGCGCTAAACCCAGCAGGGTCTAGCAACTCCTTCCCTGATCCGCGAGGGAAATGTTGGAGTGTCGATGAGTTTGTGGCGGGTTATCGGGCTTGAAGCGTGGGCTTCCTACCGTTGCGGGACAGCGCCAGACTTAGACTGGCTTCCCCCATTGCGCGTATGTGTCATCCGGGACAGCAACGCACCACAAACAAACTTGTAAATTGCAGTCGCGATTATACGGGCAATTCCGAGTTAAAGTCAAAAGTCAAAAGTCAGAAAGCAAAAACATTTAACGCAGAGGCGCAGAGAGAAGAAAGTATGAAGGATGAATTATGAGGGATGAACATGTTAACCGCGAAGCGCACGAAGAACGCGAAGATTGCCATTGTTTGAATTGTTTTCAAATCCAATGCAGATCGAACTCACAACCCAACATTCGTGTCCTTCGTGTTCTTCGTGGATCAATTGTTGCACTAACACTGCGGCGGATGGTCTGATGGCTTTGCCTAGCTACCCTACATCTAGAATAGTACAAAAACAGTGTATAATTCAGCATCCAAATGGTATGCATCGTGCATGATTCAGGCGGGTTGGTTCGCGCACTAAGGAGGCAGGCACTGCAATGAACACACCCACTTGGGCGGTGGAACTCGACCACGTAACCAAAGAATTTCGCGGCAGCGTAGCCGTTCGTGATATTTCGTTAAAGATCGCGGACGGTGAATTTTTTTCGCTGCTTGGCCCCTCTGGCTGTGGTAAAACCACATTGCTTCGTATGATTGCTGGCTTTGAAAACCCTAGTAGTGGCGACATTTATATTGAAGGTGTGTTGATGGGCGAAACCCCAGCCAATCGCCGCGATGTCAATACGGTTTTTCAGAGTTATGCCTTATTTCCCCATATGTCGGTGGCCGAAAACGTGGCTTTTGGCTTGCACATGAAAAACATCAACAAGGCCGATATTGCTACGCGAGTGAAGCAAGCCTTGGATATGGTGCAACTTGGTGCATTTGGTGATCGTCGTCCGAAGCAACTTTCTGGCGGTCAGCAACAACGGGTTGCCTTAGCCCGCGCCTTGATCAACGAGCCAGAAGTTTTGTTGCTCGACGAACCCTTAGCGGCGCTTGATTTGAAGCTGCGTAAAGAAATGCAATTGGAACTCAAGAGTATTCAGCAGCGCTTGGGCATTACCTTTATCTTTGTCACCCACGATCAAGAAGAAGCCTTGACTATGAGCGACCGGATTGCGGTGATGGAATTGGGCAAGGTGCTGCAAGTTGGGCAGCCTACCGAAATTTATGAACGCCCCAAAACGCGCTTTGTCGCCGATTTTATTGGCGAATGCAATTTTATTGATGGCACGGTACTGGCGGTTGAAAATGGCGCGGTAACTTTGGAGACTGACGGCGGTGTGCGGGTGGTGGGTACTGGCATGTTTCCAGTTGCTGCTGGCGATCATGCAGTGCTAGCCGTCCGGCCTGAGAAAGTTCGATTGGTTGAAGGCCAACAGCCCCAAGGTACAAATGTATTTGCTGCAATTGTTGAGCGCGTCGCCTATATTGGCTCTGATACGCGGATTATTGTGCGTTTGCCTGATGGTTCGCCGTTTGATGTATGGGAAGCCAACACCGTTTCGACGCTTGATCCAAACCAATATTATACTGCTGGCGACCCAGTGTATGTGACATGGGCCACTCAAAATAGCCTCATTCTCGAACGTTAATTAATCGTACTCTGCTCAGGTTTGTTGGTTTGGTCAACCCAAACAACATCCATGGGGGAACTATGTATAATGCACGAACTGAGCAACGCCGTGCCTGGTTGCAAGCCTCGCCTGCCCTGATTTGGCTGGGCTTCTTCTTTTTGGCTCCCTTGGTGCTCATTTTAATTTATTCATTTCAAGGCCGCGCCGACGATGGCACGGTGCTCTGGAATTGGTCGCTGGCGAACTATCAAAAGCTGTTTGCTGATGGTGCGTTTTGGCGCACGCTCTGGCTTTCGACTTGGATTGCGCTGGTGGTAACTGCGATCACCTTGGTGGTCAGTTATCCCTTGGCCTTTTTTATGGCAACCCGCAGCCCTAAAATTCGTGGTGTGTTGGTGCTTGCGGTCATGATTCCCTTTTGGACCAACTTTCTGGTGCGGATTTACGCCTGGAAAGTGCTGCTGGGCAATAATGGCGTGCTCAATCGCTTTTTAGGCCAATTTGATCTGGGGCCGTTGCAAATTATCAATAGCCCTAGTGCGGTGATTATGGCGCTAATTTATGGCGAGTTGCCGTATATGATTTTGCCTTTATATGCGGCGCTCGAACGTTTTGATTGGGTGCAACTTGAGGCGGCCCGCGATTTAGGCGCTGGGCGATTTCAAACATTTTGGCGGGTGCTCTTGCCCCAAACCTTGCCAGGCATTACGGCTGGCTCAATTTTGGTGTTTGTGCCAACGGTTGGCACTTTCGCCGTCTCAGATATTTTGGGTGGCACAAGCGTGAATATGGTTGGTAATACCTTGAGTTTGCAATTTGGTTCGGCCTCGAATTGGGCCTATGGCTCAGCGATTTCGATGATTTTTATGCTGTTACTCTTGGGCGCAATCTTGCTCTATTTCAAAGCCACACGGGAGGTGAATGATGGCGAAAATCCTGGCTGATAAGCGCATCGAAACCAAGCACGGGCGTTCGCGCCCAGTGGCCAAACGGCACATGCCTTGGGGGACATGGGCGCTAACGCTGAATGCGATTTTCGTCTACACCTTCTTGTATGTGCCGATTATTGTGCTGGTGTTGTTTTCGTTCAACGCGGCCAAAGTTGGGTCGCAATGGCAGGGCTTCACGCTGCAATGGTATAACGAGTTGTTTGCCGATGCCCGTTTGGGCGATGCCCTCTGGACAAGCCTTAAAATTGCTGGCTCTTCGACCTTGATTGCGACCACAATTGGCACCTTGGCCGCTTTGGCGCTGGAAAAACGTGGTTGGTGGGGGCGCAAAACCTTTGATACGGCACTTTATCTGCCAGTCATTATTCCTGATGTGGTGATGGCTGTCTCGCTCTTAGGGTTCTTTACCTTGGCCTTTCGCCAATTTCAGGCGCTAATCGGCTTAAATTTGGCCATGGGCTTGTGGACGGTGATTATCTCGCATGTGGCTTTTAATATTTCGTTTGTGACGGTGGTAGTTGGTACAAGTTTGGCCAATTTTGATCGGCGCTTAGAAGAAGCTGCTGCCGATTTGGGCGCAACCCCATGGCAAACTTTTTGGCGGATCAAGTTTCCCTTGATTGGGCCTGGGGTTTTGGGCGGCGCATTGCTCTCGTTCACCCTCTCGCTTGATGATTTTGTAGTGACCTTTTTCACCCGTGGCCCAGGGGTCAACACCTTGACGACCGAGGTCTATGGGCGAATCAAGAAATCGATTTCGCCGGAAATTAATGCAATTTCAAGTTTGATGTTACTTGCTTCAACGACCTTGGTTGTGACTTCGTTGTGGATGCAACGCCGTCGCCAAGGCTAATTATTGCTATTGGTGTGTTTTAAGGAGTTTGATTGATGAAACTACGTCGCTTTGGGCTGGTGCTCATGGTGTTGAGTTTGTTGGTGGCCTGTGGCGAAGCCAGCTCAACCGCTGTTCCGACAACTGCGCCTGCTGGTACGGCCACTGGCTCGAATGCTGGCTCGGTTGATCGCAGCAAATTGAGCAAAACCTTGCGAATTTATGCGTGGGGCGAGTATGTTCCCGAAGATGTGCCACAACTGTTTGAGAGTGAGTTTGGGGTCAAGGTTACGGTTGATACCTATTCATCGAACGAAGAAATGGCCGCCAAAATTCGCGCTGGCAATTCAGGCTACGATTTGATTCAACCTTCAGATTATATGGTGGCGTTGTTGGCCGAGGGCAATTATTTGGCCAAAATTGATTTGGCTAATATTCCCAACATTGCCAATATCGACCCAGCCAATATGGGTTTGTATTACGACCCAAACAATGAATTTTCAGTACCATACCTTTGGGGAACCACGGGGATTGCCTACGATAAAACCGCAGTTTCACCAGCCCCAACTAGCTGGTCGATTTTGTTTGATCCAGCGCAATTGAGCGCCTACAAAGGTCGCGTGAGCATGCTCAACGACGAGCGCGAGGTAATTGGCGCGGCTATGCTGTTCTTGGGCAAAGATCGCAATTCCAGCGATGCGGCGGATCTCGAAGCCGCCAAAAAGGTTTTGATTGAACAAAAGCCATTGCTAGCCAAATATAACAGCGATAATGTTTATCAAGATTTGGCTTCGGGCGAAGTGGTTTTGGCCCAATCGTGGAATAATTACACGGGTTTGGCCATGATCGATAATGAAAACATCGAGTGGGTGATTCCGCAAGAGGGTGGCGTGATTTGGCAAGATACCATGGCGATTGTGGCTGGCACGCCCAACCAATATACTGCCGAAGTATTCATTGATTTTATGAATCGGCCAGAAATTGCCGCCAAAGTTGCCGACTTTACTGGTGCTTTGACTCCCAACGTCAAGGGCGAACCATTGATCGGCGACGATCTCAAGGCTGTCTATCCCAAGATCAAACCGAGCGCTGAAGATCGCAAACGGCTTGATTGGTTGCGTAAAGGCCAAAATGCGACGGCCTTCTCCGATGTGTGGTCGGCGGTTAAATCGCAATAACGCAGCACAGAGAACAAGGTGGGTTCATAAGCTTGACGGTGGATTCCGTTCCCTCACCTACTCATTTAATATAGGATTGAGCCTATGATTTAGCCAGAGGACATGCGGCGCTGCATGTCCTTTGTGGTTTTAAACAGAAACAGCATTTTCTCAATCAAACAGTTGCTTTATTCGCTGCGAATTTTGGCAATCAGATTGCTGGTCGATAATCCTGTTTGATACTGAATTAGTTCGACTTTGCCGCCATAGGCTAAAACAATACGCGCCTCAGGTAAATCTTTGCCGTTGCTGGCTTGCTCGGGGTGAGCATAATCGCCGCCTTTGACATAGACATCAGGTCGTAAGGCACTGACTAATGGCTCAGCGGTTAATGATTCAAATAGCGTGACATAATCGACCGAACGCAGACCAGCTAGCACAATTCCGCGCTGAAACTCAGGCACAATTGGGCGGGTCGGGCCTTTGTAGCCACGGACTGACGCATCGCTATTCAAGCCAACAATCAACAGATCACCCAAGGCTCGGGCTGCTTGCAAGTAGGTTACATGGCCAGCATGGACTAAATCGAACGCGCCATTGGTAAAAACCACGCTCAAGCCCTGTTCGCGCCACTGCTGGCGGAGCGCCACTAAATCGGCTAAATCAGTAAATGGTGAATTCATCGAAGCCTCATACAATCTGGCCAAATTGAATTAATGCGTTTTGCAGTTCGTTGGGGCTAACTGTGGCCACGCCAATTCGTCGTACTACCAAGGCCGCCGCAGTATTAGCAAGTTGGGCGGCAATTAATGGGCTATGGCCAGCACACAAACTAAGCGTTGCGGTGGCAATAAAGGTATCGCCCGCCCCGGTTGCATCAAAAACTTCGCCAATTGGCACTGCTGGAATATGATGAATGCCTGCTGGATCAAGCAACGAAAAGCCTGCCCCGCCTCTGGTAATCACCACTGCCGCCAATTTGAGCTGATCGCGCAAGCGTTCTAAGCCTTGTTCAACCTGCTGATCATTGGTTAAACGCTGGCCAAGCCAAGCCTCAGCCTCGCCCAAATTGCACTTGAGAAAATCGGCTCCAGCGTAGGGTTCAAAGCGGCCTTGGCTATCAACTGTCAGCAAGGTTTGATATTGTTGACATAATTGTTGAATGTGTTGAATAAGCCGCTCACTAAGCCAGCCCACGCGATAATCTGAGCACAGCACAGCATCAACTTGGGGAATTAATTGGCCTAATAATTCGATCGCCTGATCTTCAAAAGCTGGGTCAACCGGCCGCCGATCAATTTTATCGAGCCGCGCGACTTGTTGGGCCACGGTCAATTGCACCGAGGCCAAAATACGGGTTTTGGTGGTGGTTGGGCGTTGCTCATCGCGCAGCAAGCCAGCGGTGCTGACCTTGCGTTTATGTAAGGCATTGGCTAATTCTTGACCAGCCTGATCAGCGCCGATTAACGCCACGATGCCAGCATTGCTGCCGAGCGCTGTAATGTTGGCGGCGGGATTGGCCGCACCACCAGGGATAATCCGCCGCTGCTCAAATTCTAAAACCGGAATTGCTGCCTCGCGCGAGAGCCGTTCGGGCTTGCCATACAAATATTCATCGAGCACAACATCGCCAACCACCAGTACGCGGCGATTGGCGAGTTGGGCCACATGTTCAACCGTGATCATGCACATTCTCAGTATTCAAAATTAGCCAACCATTTTCACCAACCAACGGGTGAAGGCTGGAAATATCCGATATGCCACCCCAAACACATGATAAATCCGTGGAATAACCCGCTGGGTGGTGGGGTTGGCCGCCACATGCAGCACGATCTCGGTGACATCGTGGGGCTTGAGCATGCCAAAGATTGAAGCAAAGCGCGACATCTTATTAAAGTCGGCTGATTCAAAAAATGGCGTGGCGATTGGCGCGGGGCAAACCAACGAACATTTGATCGGCGTGCCACGCAATTCAATTTGTAAAGCCTCAGAGGCCGCCATCAAGGCATGTTTTGAGGCTGAATAACTGCCCATGTTGTGGGTTGAAACCAAGCCTGCTACCGAAGCCACATTCACAATATGGCCACTATTTTGCTTACGCATAACAGGCAAAACCGCCCTAATACAATGCATTGCCCCAAAATAATTTACCGTGATCATGCCTTCGATATGTTTCCATTCGATCTGTTCAATCGAATCGAAGACCCCATAACCAGCATTATTGATCAGCAAATCGACCCGACCAAACGTAGCAACAGCTTGCTCGACCAAGGCTTGAACTGCCTGCGCATCACTCACATCGGTTGCAACCGCCAGTGCTTTGGCTCCGGTTTGGTTGATAGCCGCCGCCAGCTCGTTTAATTGCTCGGCTGAACGGGCAGCGAGCACCACATTGGCTCCGCCACGCGCCAAACCTTCAGCGATCAACTTGCCAATACCCGATGATGCTCCGGTGATAATGGCGGTTTTGCCCGCAAAACTCATAATTCTGCTCCTTGCTGTGCCCAATCGCGGGCAAATTGCTCTAAAGCTCGGCGTTGCCAGGGATGCAAGTGAACAATTGGGCGACGCGCCTTAACTAAATTCCATGCGCTTTCCAAATCCATGCCTTGGGCAATCAGTACGGCTGTACATAAGGTGGCCGAACGGCTCATGCCAGCGTGACAATGGATCAACACTTTATGATCGGCCTGGATGGCTTGTTGCACAAAAACCACGCCTTGTTGTAGTGCTTCAGGGCTAGGTGCTTGGCGATCCATGGTTGGCAGCCATAAGTAGCCCTGATTGCCGAGCGTGCCAAACTGATCTTGGCGCTCGGCTTGGAGATTGACTACAACCTGCACACCTTGGGCATGTAAAATTTGCCAATCGTGGAGATCGAAAAAACCGCCGAGGTAGAGTTGCTCGGTAATTTGGTTGGTACGCGGCTTAACCTTGCCACCAAGCCGCCGATAGAGCCGGCGAGTTCCCATGACTAAATGTGAGCGCAAAACATAAAACCAATGCTGCAAAACTGCCAGCATACCTCAATCCTTTATCAGTTTTTATCGGTTAGTAACGACCGCAAGCCATTGTACCACGCTGTACCAAGCTGATTAAGGCTATAATGGCCTTCGTTTTTTAGCGATAAGGGCGATTGTGGAAACAACGATTCAAATTGGCTTAGTTGGTGGTGCGCCGCTGGTGCAAGCCACTTTTTTGGAGCGGCCAAATCGTTTTTTGGTGCTGGCTCAATTGGCCGATGGCGCGATTGTTCAGGCACATTTAGCTGATCGAGGCCGTTTGTTGACCAAACTCGTGCCAGCAGCGCAGCTGGTGCTCGGCCACAAACCAGCTGAAGGCCGCAAAACTGCCTATCAAGTGGCCGGAGTGTATCAGGCCAACGAGCTAGTTTCATTAGATACAGGCTTGCCAAATCGTTTGGTTGAGGCGGCATTGCGAGCGCAAGCCCTAGCGCCGTTTGCCGAATATCGCCATGTTGAGCGTGAAGTCAAGCTTGGGGCAAGCCGCTTTGATTTTGGTTTAGCTCCGGCTCCACCCACCAAGGCCAAACGTCATGGCGGTGAGTGCCCATGGCTGGTCGAGGTGAAAAGCGTTGGCGATGCTGAGCATGGCTTGGCGTTATTTCCGGATGCGCCAACCGTGCGTGGGCGACGGCATTTGCTCGAATTGGCTGAATTGCATGAACAAGGGCGGCGCACCGCCGTAATTTTTATTGTGCAACGTGGCGATGCCCAGCGGGTTGCCGTCAACCGCCACGTTGATCCAGCCTTTGCTGAAAGCTTGGCCGCAGTCGCTGCCCGTGGCGTTGAAATTTATGCCTATCGTTGCCCCTTGAGCCTTGCTGGCATTCGCTTGGCCGAGCAATTGCCGGTTGAATTGTAGAATTTGGGGACTGGTTGTTGGGGATTGGGGTTCAGTTTTTAACGCAGAGGCGCAGAGAATATGAGGCTATTAGTTGAAGGCTCCAGGCTATTGGTTTTCCTATGAATCTCCGATAGCCAATAGCCAGCTCTTTTTTCCTGCACTTCGTGGCTAAAAAACTTCGGCCTCTGCGCCAATTGAACTCTAATGTAGCGGCGCAGAGTGAGTAAGGATTACTGCTAAACCAGAACAGGCCAGATCGGCAATTTTCGGGCAGCTGTTTGGAAAATCGTGGCGAAGCGTGGTGGGGATTGTTGCGATCAACCCGGTGCTGGAACTAGGTCATTCGCTAGGACGTTCTGCCTTCTGAGACCATCAACTCGCAAAGGATTTCTGTATGCGAAAGCTCGTGCCCATCATCCTGATCGCTATCCTGCTCAGTGGATGTACCATGCCCGCCACGACACCGCCGCGCGACCTGCCAACTACGGTCGTTACTACTGCGCCGATCCGCATGGCTGACACGATTCCATCCGCAACAGCGGTTCCCTCCGCAGTACCAGCCCCAACGCCGACGTGGGATGAATCTGAATCTGAATACGCTGGGTGTGAAACGGTGTCCGAAACGCTTCCAATCTACCCCCAGCGGCTGCTCTATCCCGACTATCGTGATCTCAGCCAGACTATCACGACGAGCGAATTGCCGCTGGTGCGACATACGACTTATCGAAGTTCCGCAGCAGCAGACACCATCTTGGCATGGTATCGCGAACAGGCTCGTGCCGCCTTCTGGAAGGAAATCAGCGTAACCACAACGACCATCAAGTATGACTATGGGGCAATTGGTATGTGTGGGCCCGTTTTTGCCATAACCATCGCTGTCACGGGCGATGCAGAGGGATCGATGGTCGCCTTCACTCGTGAATTTTCCGGCCCATTTTCTCCGCTGGACTGGCCCAGTGATTAAGGTGAGCGCTGCGTGGATGCTGGTGTGACAATGGCAACCACGCTGAAAAAGACTTTTGTAAAACGTAGGCAGCCTGATGATTGAGCGATTAGACTGCCTTCCATAGCGCGATGGCATAAGCCCGCCAGCTTACCAACTATGTTCACCTCAACCCCTATTCCGCTAGCCTAAAGCCCATAGCCGATAGCCACATTACGAGATTGGTTGCTAAAATAGCAAATTCGTTCTTGATATATTCCCATATTGGTATATAATAAATATATGGCACGTGCAGCAACAACAACTGATGTTTTCAATGCGATCGCAGAACCTGGTCGGCGGCAAATTCTTGACTTACTGGTGAATGGCGAATTATCAGTCAACGAGCTGGTAGAGCAGCTTGGGCTGGCTCAGCCACAGGTTTCCAAACGACTTCATGTCTTGCGTGAAGTTGGGTTGGTACTGGTGCGTGATGATGGGCGACAGCGTTACTATCGCTTGAATGGTCGCGCCCTCAAACCAATTCACGACTGGATTCGCCGCTATGAACAAATGTGGAATGAGCGGTTTGATGCTTTGGATGAATTGCTCGAAGAACTGAATCATGAGGAGGATTAACCATGGCAACCTTGGTAAATAAGCATTCGGCAGTCGTAACGCTGCCAACCGACACCCAAATTCAAATTAATCGTGATTTTAATGTGCCAAAAGAGCTGGTGTATCGTGCTTGGACGACTCCAGAGTTGGTTAAACGTTGGTGGTCGGCGGGCCATGGCACGGTCACAATTGCCGATATTGATCTCCAGGTTGGTGGAATGTGGCGTTGGGTAACCGTGACGGAAACGGGCTTTGAGGTGGCTTTTCATGGGGTTTATCAGCAGCTCACTCCTAATGAATTGATTGTTTGTACCGAAGTCTACGAAGCCATGCCCGATGGTGAAGCGCTCAATACGATAACTTTTAGCGACCGTGATGGTGGCTCAAGTTTGACCCTGCTGGTGCAACATAGCTGTCAAGAACATCGCGATGGTCATGTTAATTCGGGTATGGAAGCGGGCATGCAAAGTGCACTCGATATGTTGGAAAGCGCTGCCTTGGAATTGCTCGAAGCATCAACAATCAAGGCCTAAATTCAAAATCCCTACTCTAGCGAAAGGATGCGATTGATGGCAACTGTGATGAGTGCTCCATCAAAGCCAATTATATGGACAAGCCGGATTTTGCGGGGGTTGGCAGCGGCGTTTCTGCTGTTTGATGGGAGTTTCAAGCTATTTAATCCTGCGCCTGTGGCTAAATCGTTTGCGGCACTGGGCTACCCCGCTGGAATTGCCTTGAGTTTAGGGATTTTGTTGCTGGTTTGTACCGTTTTGGCGATCATTCCGCGCACAGCCGTGTTAGGAACGGTGCTGCTGACTGGCTACTTTGGTGGAGCGATTGCCAGCCATGTGCGCGTAGGCGACCCGCTCTTTTCGCTGGTGTTTCCACTGATTCTTGGCGGCATGCTGTGGGGTGGCCTATATCTGAGCGATCAACGGCTGCGAGCAATTTTTCCATTACGAGAACACGATTAATCATTGATTGAGTTCAAATGCTTGATTGGGCTGCCCTCTTTACTTGGATTGAGGGTAGCCCAACTTTTAATCATCAAGGTATTCAGTTTGATAGGCATCGAGCCAAAACTTAAGTATGTCATAAAACTGATTCTGAGCGAACGGGAACTGCTGACCGATAATTGCCAAGAGATGAAATACAAAATTAACCCGTTGATGATGTTGATATTCATCATAATCAACATATGTAAAACAAAGCTTAATGGTTAAGTTCTTTTGCGTCAGCATAACGCAACCGATGCCAACTAATCCCAACTCCGGAGCGGCAGCGTAAGGACGATCAAGAATTGCTAGCAGGGTTTTTAGTACAGTATGGGTTTGACTGACGATCAAACTAGTCTCAAAATCAATGCAAGCCTGAAGTAGATAATATTGATCGGTAAGTTCAGCGCTGAGAAACGTTTGAAGCATGCGTGCCCTTTCGGAATGGATTTAAGGCCTTCACTACTCTGATGTTAACTATACCCAACAGAAAGGGATCGGCATTTGCAATGTTTGCATCCGTTGGTAGAGATCGCTTTGCCGAAAGATACAGACCCAAGCGCTTAGAAAATCCCAAGGACTCGTTAAGTGTTGCTTTTGTATGTCTGTTTGATAGCATTGAGCACTAAAATGCTCATAAAATTTTCTATATTCCTGCATATATTGGATTAAAAATTTGCTTCGTTCATCGACTGTTCCCTCAGGCTGCCGAATGTACTTGATATAGGCTTCACTTCAGTCCACGATCGGCGTTCGATTGAGTCAAAGGCACTATTACGCAGCCAGATCGAAAACGCTGGCGCAAGCTGGCTGCATTCAGCAGGAGTAGTTTCATCACCTGAGATAGCGCAAAAAACTGCTGGATCATCACCATCATCACACCGAATATAATAGACAACATAACCTGCATGTTGAGTGAATGGAATAATCGCTCGATCGTCTAACCAAGGGATTAAGCCCTCTGCTATCAAATCTTGCACGACTTCAAGCGTCTCATCAAACCGATCGATCGAGGCATAATCGCCATCAAACCAACGCCATGTATTGGTCTTGCCAAAGGTTTGTAAAAAGGCACGATAACAGGCTGGCAAACGATATCCACGAGCTTGCTCAAGTTCAGCTATGACTGCCTCATCAACCCCGGCAACCGTCTCGACCACGTTTGCTTCTACCACAAAGCTGGCTAATTCCTGCATATAAGTTGAGTACATCTGAGATTCTCCCAATTTCTCAATCGTTGTGGTAACCCAAATTATAAAGGCAAACGAAGAGGGGCGAGGATTCAGGGGTCAGGGATCAGCGGGCAGTGGTCAACAGCTATGGGGCACAACAAAAGCATTGGTGCAATTCGTGCAATTCGTGGCGAAACACTCTATCTTCGCGTCCTTCGCGGTTGCGGCTCTCCTGCGTGCTGTTGCGTGGCCCTTGATGGTTCAGGATTGGGCCATTTGACAAGGGTGGCGAAGGGTGGTAGAATCCTCTGGCTGTCAACGAATGACCGAATGATATTGGTCACGACACACAACTAACGAACTCACCTACAGCGGTCGA
>NZ_DOPT01000008.1:0-25390 GCF_003512625.1 Herpetosiphon sp.
TTACGTTTAGTTGAGCAACTGCCCGACGACCGCTATCGGCGCTGGCCGCACCTCAACGATCTGCATGAGGAAACCATGCTGCGCTATAGTGCGCTAACCCTCGTGCTGCCCGATAGCGAAGCTAACGACGATTATTGGCTACCAATTATGGCGATGCCCTTCGATGGAGTAGCTCACCCCGCCGAAGCATGGCCTGGCCCGGCCTTGTTACGTGATTGGTATCGCGAGGCAGGCTTGATTGAGCAGGGCGAGCATAGTTGGCTGCGCAGTCGCCCCGCTGCCTTACAACCCATAGCCAACCCAACCACCCCCACTGCCCATGCGATCAATAGCTTTCTTGAGCATATCGAGCGCGTGCAACGCAGCCAACGCAGCACCATGGATAGCGCCTTGCAAGATCAACCGCTGCCGCAACTGACCACCGCCGTGCTCAACGAGCGCATCGCCGAACTGCAACGCGAACTGTTGGTCAACCGCGTCACCCTACTGCGAATCTACCGCGCCCTGATCGCAGGCCAGCATGTGATTTTGAGTGGCCCGCCAGGCACTGGCAAAACCCACTTAGCCCAACGGCTGCCCGAGATCTTCTGGCGCGATACTGATGCCAGTATCAGCTTGCGCATGCCAACCTCGCCTGCCTTACCACCGACCGAGCCACCAATTGAAGAGCGCCATACCCGCCATGGCTATGCCGTTCAAATTGAAACTGCCACCGAAACCTGGAGCAGCCGAGATATTATTGGCGGCATCGTGCCTCAACTCCAGCGCAGTGCTGGCGGCAAAACCTTGGTGTATGGAGTGCGCCATGGCTGCCTCACCAGCGCAGTGCTTTCGAACTATGCGGGCTACGACGGCGAAAACGTGCCCAACCCCGAAACCCTGCAACGCACTGAGGTGATGGTTAAACAGCAACGCTACCGTGGTCGCTGGCTGGTCATCGACGAATTTACCCGAGCGCATATTGATGCCGCTTTTGGCAGCTTGCTCACGACCCTTGGCGGCCAACGCAACGCCCCACTCAGCATCCCAACCGACGATGGCGTTGTAGTGCAAGTGCCTTTGCCACGCGATTTCCGCATCATCGGCACGCTCAACTCGTTTGATCGTCACTTTCTCAACCAAATGAGCGAAGCCATGAAACGGCGTTTTGTCTTTATTGATCTGTTGCCACCAAGCAGCGACGATGCCGATGAAGAGCAAGGCATCGCGGCCTATCGTGCCCTTTTACGCCTGAGCGACCAAAAACTCGATACCATCGCCAGCAACGATGCAGCCGGACGAGCCACGTGGCGTGGTGTGCTCAATGTTAATCGCGAGATCAATCGCGATGGTGACGGCTCACGGGTCAACTATCGGCTAGAGGTCGAAAATCAGGATGCCAAAGATGTATTGGATAGTTTCTGGCGCATCTTCAGCGCAATTCGGGTCTATCGCCAGCTTGGCACTGCCCAGGCCGAGGCAGTGTATGCCGCAACCTTTGCTGGCCATGCCATTGGCTTGAGTTGGCACGATGCGCTCGATTACGCCCTTGCCGATACCTTGGCCGACCAACTGCAAGTGCTCAATCGCGATGAACAGCGGGCCTTATTGGCCTATCTGGCCTATGCTCACAATCCCAAAGAATTTAGTGAGCAGCTCAAAACGATCATCAAGAGCCTGCCGTTGCCGCGCCAAGCCAGCCATTTAACCCAACTCCAAACAGCTAGCCCCAAGCATGCTAGTGGCTCGATCAACATAGCCAACATTGATGAGCTAACGATGACGCACATTAGCCAAATTTTTGATCTCGGCACAGAATTGCTGCTCGATCAAACCAGTCAATTTGCCCAACGCTTGCGCACGTTCAGCAGCGAACGAGGCCTGTGATGGTGTATAGCCCAACGCCAATTGAGCAAAGTACCTTCGCCACCATACAAGCCCGCCTGATCGAGCTATTGCTACGCCACAATCAGGCCAATTTTCAGCAGTTTGTTGCGGCATTCGCAGGCTTTGCGATTGAAGATGACCCAACGCTGACCCGCTATCGCGATTTAGCCACCATGTTTCATCTACGCGATGAGCTGTTTGAGCATATTCTGCCGCGCATCGTGCGTCGCCTCAGTTTTGCCGCGCCGCGCAGTTTGGTGGTTGAAGAACCACCAGCTCGCGGCCAGATCGACTGGGATCGCACGCTAGCAGCAACCTGGGATGAACGGCCAGGCGAGCCGCCCTTAACCATGGTCACTCGCCAACAACGCCGCGATTTTGCAATTCCCGAGAATTTGCTGACGGTTGTGGCCCTGCTGGAATATCATCAATTGGGCGAAGCATTGCTTTGGGATGAAAATCTCGCGGTTGGGGCGGCGGCCTTGCGTCACCCACTGACCGAGATTGTAGAACGCTGCGAGCGTGAGTTGGCATTTCCACAATTTGCCAGCTTGCGCAGCCAAGCCACCCAGATTATCGCTGGGCTGCATAGCGAATATTCCGATGGCCCAAATTTGGTGCTACACGTCAGCAATAATTTAATTCCTGGCAGCAACAGCGCCTACCAAGATCTGATCGAATGGTATCAGCGGCTGCACAATCTCCAGTTACTGCGGCGGCTCCCAACCAGCCCCGATCACGATCTATTGGGCAGCAACCCCGATCGCGACAATTATCTCTATCAGCTCTGGATTTTCTACGAGCTAGCCGATTTATTAACTGAACAGCAAAAGCTTGAGCTGATTGTTTACCCAAAAGTTAAAGCCAGCGTGCGACTCCAATTTCGCTGGGGTTCGGGCGACGACGAGGTGCGCTACGAATTGCGCCACGATCAAGCTGTGCCTAATCCAAGCGCCAACTGGACCACCAGTGCAGCTCGCGACCAAGTGCCGAACGTGCGGCCCGACTTTTATCTGACCCGTATCCATCCCCCCATGCTCAAAATAGTCCATGAGGGGCAACAATTTTGGCGCGAGCCAGGCATCATCTGGGATGCCAAATACTACCGACCATTTGATCTTGATCAGCCGCATAAAGTTCCGGCTGAGCCAATCAAGCGCATGATTGCCGATCTGGCGCTGTTGGGCGAGGAGCATGGCACGCTGCTGTTTGCTTTTTTGCGGCCCAATACGAATGATCACAGCGAGCAAGCTGCCAACAGCGGCCCATCAACCGCAAACTATAGGATTACTCCAGCGCCAGGCTTAGCCCACAATGTGATGCCCACCCAAGCGGTGCATTTACACCAACTTCAGCCGCAAAGCAGCAATCAATTAACCAACGTCCAGCAAACCCTGATCGAGCTGCTGGAAACAGCCCACAAGCAGCTGAGCCAACCGCGCCAGATCGCCTGTCATGGGATGTTTCTTGATACCCTCAGCACCACCGATCGCTTGCCGTTGCTGGCAAGGTATGGCATTGCTGGCAACGAGCTTGATGAAGTTGTGCTCTGCCCCAAACCCCATATTGGTGAGTGGCGCATTGATCTAGTGCATCGTGGGCGGCAATGTTGTGAAGATCCCCATGTTTGTCAGATTATCGGCTGGCCCAATCGCCGCAAGCCAATTCGCCCCTTGCGCACCGCCGCCGATCTGCTCAACGAACTCAAACATATTCTCGCCACCACCGATGAACTCGATGAGCAAACCCTGGCTCGCATCGTGAAAGAGGTCGAATCGCTAACTCGTCAGTTTGCCAGCATCAACAACATCCAATGGGAATACTACTTCAATCGAGTGCGTGATCTAGGGATGCGCCAAACCTTTGATCGGCTTGATACCTATGCCAAAGAGTCGTTGGCGCTCGCGATCTTCCTGACCGATCAGCTTGATAGCATCAATGCGCCCGATTTTTCGGCTCCGGCGATTCACATTGGCAGCGTGATGGAGCGTATGCTCAAAGAACGAGTTTTCACAGGGGTCAGGCTGCTAGGCGATTTGGCCAGACCACATAACCAGACTATGGGCAAACTGACCTTTTTAGAATACAAACCATGGGCCGATCAAGCCAATTGGGACTTGATTACGAAGCATGTGAAGCGCCATTGGCAGCCTGAAGTAACATTTAACGAAATGGACTATAGCTTCAATTTCATTAAATTTATTCAGTTGCTCAATCGGGTTAAAGATGCTCGCAACAATGCCGCCCACGTGGAACCTGTTTCGCGGACCGCCTATGGTGCGATGCAAGACCTCGTTTGCCAAATGAGTCCGCTTGGGCGTGGGTTGCTTGATGTGTTGTTACTTGCGTGGCAAGGATAGTGTTCCCTCACCCCCTAGCACCCTCTCCCGCAGGCGAGCGAGGGGGAACTACTAAACCAAAGGCTCCCCTCGCCCGCCGCAGTGGGAGAGGGGTCGGGGGTGAGGGCATGGTTTCGATATAAACTTCCACAAGGCAGCACTAGCATTTAGAGGGCAAGATATGGATATTTTTCAGCTTCGCAACCAGATTATTGATCAATACAGTCAATATACCCAAGGGTTTCTTAGCATCCTTGATCCCGAGATTCAGCAGTTTGTAACCAGCAACATTCAGGGTGGTTCGCTCTGGCCCGATGCCCTAATTCAATTGTCGCCGGCCTACCAACAAGGGGGCACAGTTGAGGATTTGGTTAACGCTCAGAAACTCCATCCATTATGTCAATATATTTTCCAAAAGCGTGATCGCCAGCAACAACTGCGTTCACTCAAGTTATACAGCCACCAAATCACCGCTTTGGGCTTGGCGCAAGAAAAACGCCATTATGTCGTAACAACTGGCACTGGCTCGGGCAAAAGTCTCACCTACATCCTGCCTATTTTCGATCATGTGCTTAAACATCAACCAGAACAAGGCAAAGTTCGGGCAATTATCGTCTACCCAATGAATGCCTTGATCAACTCGCAAATGGCAGCAATTAAGGAATTTTTAGGCCATCTAGGCGACGCTTGTCCAATTCGGGTCGAAAGCTATACCGGGCAAGATAAAGAAGCAACCAAACGAGCAATTCAAGCCAACCCACCGCATATTTTGCTCACCAATTATGTCATGCTCGAATTGATGCTCACCCGGCCCGACGAAGCGCCATTTGTTGATCAGCAGACGGCAAATTTACAATTTCTGGTGCTCGATGAGCTGCATACCTACCGAGGCCGTCAAGGTGGCGATGTCGCGCTGTTGGTGCGTCGTTTACGCGAACGCAGCGGCAATCCAGAATTGATTTGTATCGGAACCAGCGCAACCATGGCCAGCAGCACCGTCGCTGATGATCGCAAAAGCGCAGTTGCGGCAATTGCTAGCACCATTTTTGGCGTTAACATTCCTGCTTCGCAGATTATCGAAGAGCAATTGATTAAATCGGTGATATTTTTCGGCCAACCCTCAGCGAGCCAACTCCGTGAAACGTTGCTCCAGCCAATTCCTGCCACGATGGAATGGGATACCTTCAAATATCATCCGTTAGCCGCGTGGATCGAACAAACCTTTGGCATCACCACCGATCAGACCAATACCCTGCGCCGCGCCAAACCCAAAACCCTTGCCCAAGGGGCACAAGCGCTTGCTGACGAGACCGGAGTTGATCAGGCACACTGTTTACACCAGCTTCAGGCAATGTTGCAACTTGGTAGCACCGTTGAGGATGCGCTCAATGGTCGGCAGGCCTTTACCTTTAAACTGCATCAGTTCATCTCGCAGGGCGGCACGATCTATGCAACCCTAGCCCATCCGCCTGAGCGCAAACTCACCTCAGAAGGCCAACATACCATTGGCGACCGTGATAACCCACAGCTGTTATTTCCACTGGTCTTTTGTCGTAACTGTGGTCAACACTATTATCAATGCAATTACGATGCCCATAGGCAAACGCTCCTGCCACGTCAGCCCTTTGCCCAAAGCCACGAGCAGAGCACCAGCATGCCTGGCTATGCCTTGCTCGGCGAAGATGTTTGGAGCGACGACGCGATTGAGATGTTGCCAGATAGCTGGTTTAACAAAAGCACCAATGGCCGTGGAACAGTCAAAAAAGATTTTAAGCAGTTTATCCCCCAACGACTTACGGTTCGGACGAATGGCAGCCTTGGCAACGAGCATGATCCAACGGCATGGTTTATTCCAAGCCCGTTTCTGAGTTGTTTAAACTGCGGCACGCTCTATACCAAACGTGAGAGCGATTTTAGTAAATTAGCGCGGCTCAGCAGCGAAGGCCGCTCCACCGCCACGACGGTCCTCGCCTTGGCCACAGTTCAGCAGCTACGCCAGGCCTTGCCCGAGCAGCCTGCGGCCCAAAAGATGCTCAGTTTTACCGATAACCGCCAAGATGCATCACTTCAAGCGGGCCATTTCAATGATTTTGTGAGTGTGGCCCAACTGCGGGCAGCAATTTATAGCGCGGTTCGTCAACAGCCTGCTGGTCGCGCCCTCGACTACACCACGATTGCCCAAGCGGTGTTTGAGGCGCTTAATTTGCCTCAAACAGCCTAT
This sequence comes from Herpetosiphon sp., assembly GCF_003512625.1. NCBI lineage: Bacteria > Bacillati > Chloroflexota > Chloroflexia > Herpetosiphonales > Herpetosiphonaceae > Herpetosiphon > Herpetosiphon sp. Next base: position 6,427 of record NZ_DOPT01000008.1, read on the forward strand.
GCCAAAGAAGAAACTACGCTGCCAAATAAGCGGGCAAAAATCGACGATGCCTTGATTCGCTTGATTGAATATCGGATCTACGAAGATTTACGCCGAAGTTGGCGTGTAACCCAGCCCAACCTCGAACAAGTTGGCTTGCTACAGATTGATTACGATGGGCTTGACGATTTGGCCCAGCAAACCGACCTCTGGGCCAGACACGAGCTACTTGCCGCAACCCCCTCCCACCAACGGGAACAAATTCTGCGGACAATCCTTAATTATATGCGTAATGGATTAGCGATCAATGCTCCATGTTTGCAAGAGCAGGAGCAAAAACGCATGGTCACCAGCATCGAAGCCCTGCTCCAAGAATCGTGGCAGATGAATGAACGCGAATTCACCTCAGCCAAACGCTTTATTGTGCCAACTCCCGACGGTAGAGGTTCGGGCGACGGCCAGAGCTTAGGCGCTAGCTCAGCTTTAGGTCGATTTTTACGGGCGGAACAAACCTGGCCAAGCCTCACCAAAACCCTCAGTGAAAAGGAATATTGGCCGCTGCTCGAAGTGCTAGTTGAAGCCTTAGTTGGCAATATCTTGACCGATGTTGGCACGGGAGCCTCGCGCGAGCTGCAAATTAGCCGCGATGCCTTGCTCTGGCGAGCGGGCGATGGCACACCTCCGCCGCCCAATCTCGCTCGTTCGCGGATGCTCAAGGGTTTTAGCCCAGCGCCACGGCCAATCAATCGCTTTTTCCAAAATCTGTATCAGCATATGGCCCACAATCTGCAAGCGATGGAAAGTCGCGAGCATACCGGGCAAGTTGCTCAAGCAAAACGCCAAGACCGCGAGCAATGCTTTAGTGCCGGAACCTTGCCTGTCTTGTTTTGCTCGCCAACGATGGAGTTAGGCATTGATATTGGGGATTTGAATGTGGTGCATATGCGCAATGTGCCCCCAACCCCCGCCAATTATGCCCAACGCTCAGGCCGCGCCGGACGCTCAGGGCAACCAGCCCTGATCGAAACCTACTGCTCGGTTGGCAGCGGTCACGACCAATACTTCTTTGATCGTCAGCCAGCGATGGTGGCTGGGGTGGTTGCCCCACCACAGATCGATTTGGTCAACGAAGATTTGCTGCGGGCACACATTCATGCAGTCTGGTTAAGTAAAACTGGCCTTGGCATGCAACATTCAATGTTGGATCTGGTTGATACGAGCCAAGTTGGGTATCCACTTTGGCCAGCGATTCAAGCCCAAATTCATCTTTCGCCGCCCCAACAAGCTCAATGCATTGAGGCATGCCAGCGCATTATCGATCAGTGCCAGATTGATCTGGCGACCTTGCAAAGCTTTGGCCCACAGTATGTCGAGCGCACCTTAGCTGAAGCTCCGATGCAGTTCGATGCAGCCTGTGAGCGCTGGCGCGAGCTATATCGGGCTGCCGACGAGCAAGTGCGCGAAGCCCGCAACCTCATGGATCGTGGGCATCAACGCTCAGGCCGTAGCCCAGAGGCCGATCAAGCCCGTCGCCGTCACGGTGAGGCCTTACGGCAAAAAGATATCTTATGCAATCAATCGCGCAGTGAATCAGGCAGCGACGCAGATTTTTATCCCTATCGCTATTTTGCTAGCGAAGGATTTTTGCCAGGCTACAACTTTCCACGGCTCCCAGTTCGCGCCTTCCTCTGCGATCATACCGGCGATGGCGAGTATTTATCGCGGCCACGGTTTCTGGCCCTAACCGAGTTTGGCCCACGCAATATTATTTATCATGAGGGCAAACAATATCGGATCATTCGCTCAGCGCTCCCAGCCACCAATGCCCAGCAGCGTTTTATCCAAGCCAAAGTTTGCCTTATCTGTGGCTATTTCCACAACGATTCAGCTGTTCAGCTCGATGTATGTTCAAACTGTGGCGCACGATTTGATGAAAAAACCAGCGAATTACTGCCCGATCTGTTGCCGATGAGCACGATAACCGCCCAGTCGATCCAACGCATTACCAGCGAGGAAGAGGAACGAATGCGCTTCGGATTTACGATCTCAGCTCATTACCAGTTTTCGCGCGATCACGTAGGGTTTCGCCGAATCGCGGCCCGCACCAAGACAACCGCGCTTAGCCTTGACTATGGCCATGCCGCAACCCTTTGGCGGGTTAACCATGGCTGGCGACGGGCCAAAATGAAAGGCTTCAGTATCGATTTACAGTCGGGGCTGTGGGCCAAAAATCCCGAAGAAGATAGCACGACGTTTGACCCAACCAACGAGACTCGGCGGAATGTGCGGTTAGTCGTTAATGATACTCGTAATATGTTGTTGGTACAGCCAACACCCGAGCTAGCCGACAATTCCGAAGCACTATTTAGCCTTCAAGCGGCCTTGGTACGGGGCATTCTTGCAATATTCCAGCTTGAAGCACAGGAGTTAGAAGCGCAAGTGCTGGGCTATCAAGCCGATCGTCGAATGTTGCTCTGGGAAGCATCCGAAGGAGGCGCTGGTGTGCTACGCCAGCTCGTGGAAGATCCACAGGCCTTGGCCCGAGTTGCCCGAGCAGCCCTAGAAATTTGCCATTTTGACCCCAACACTGGGGCAGAACAAATAGATCAGGCGGGTGAATGTGTCCGAGCGTGCTACCACTGCCTGCTCTCCTATAGCAACCAGCCAGAGCATGCCTATCTAAACCGCCACGCAATTCGTGATATGTTGCTGCAATTGACCCATGATCAGGTTGAGCACGAAGGTGGTTTGGATGAAACGAGCCTTGAGCGCTTATTAGCTCAAACGCCGACAGGATTTGTGCGCGAAGTATTGGAATGGCTTGACCAAAACGGCCAGCGCTTACCTGATGCCATTGAACCTGAGCTGCAAGGTGGTCGTCCGCATTTATTTTACGCGGCCAGTGCTGATAGCCCAAGCACCTGCGTATTATGCATCGAAGCAGACGAATCGCTTGATGGCTTGCGTTGGGATTTAGAAGAGCTTGGTGGATATAAAGTGATTACCCTGCATCGCGACCAAGCTTGGCAACAGCAGATTATCGGTCAACAACCATTTACCAAAGCCTAGGCTACCCTAGGCGCATCCTCTTACCCCAAATAGTTCTGACGCAGAGTGGCCATGATCAAGGACTTTCACCCGATCATGGCCACTGGATGCTAGCCGTCATCACCCATTACCACTTTCAACCAATACCCTATACCGTGATCACGATCGTGCGGATGAACATATGGTTCTCCTTAATTACTAAGCAACGTTTTTGCCCCAGAGTTTAGAATCGTGTGCCTGAACTAATTAATCCGCTCGGCTAAGGCCTCTTTGACTGCGGCGCTTGCTCGCAACGAGCCATAGACTTTAAGCGATTTGATCGTGGCTTGGGCTAACTCTGGTGAAATATCATTACTCAAAATGAGCAACCCTACCACCACAACCCGCACTTGTTCATTATTGCGCTGTATCCGTTCTAAGTGCTCACGGTCAAACGAAATCACGCCGATCACCGAAGAGGTACGTACAACTGCTTGCTTAATCGCCTCATCATGGCCAGCCAGCCGCGTCCGAATCGCTGCGCGAAAAAAATCAGTTCGGCTCGAATAAAAGCCCTGATCAACCAATAAATCGATTTGCCCTAAATCGACGACACTCAAATTCATCGATACCTTTTCAATATCCGCCATGCATCCCCCAAAAATATTCCAATTGGAATACAAATAGAATACATAGGGATTATAAATCTGTCAAGCCCTAATTTCCACAGCAGAGCAAAAGCTTCATTTATTCGATTATGTCAAATTAAATAGTTACGCAAACCCTCATCAAACGATCTTTCGCGGGGTAGGCTATTTTAACCAACATTAAGCACTCTAACCAAACTACTCTTGGTACATCTGCCAAATTTTCAAGTTAAACCAAGCCTTTAAGTCAAGCTTGTAAGCGCAGCAATTGGGCAATCTTACTAAACCACACTTAGGTAGATTATTTATGCAACATGCACAAATCAGCATCTGTTAAGATCGTGCATTTTGCTGCTTCAAGCCTATATTTGGATCAGGTATGCTTGGAGCTAGATAAATTCTTAGCATCGTGTTAACACCCAGTTAGCAAAAAACGGTTTTTGATTGTACGTTTTGTACAAGTGTCCAGCAAAAACCAGCTTCAGCCATTCAACACCCACAACCAAACGAGCACAACCAAACGATCCCCAGCGCTGCGGATCACGAGCGTTCAAGCAGTTCAGCGTCCGACATTCAGCACAAGTTAGGGAGACCACGCAGCATGGATATGATTAACGGGGCAGATACCGTTTGGGTGCTTCTCTCAGCCGCCTTGGTTATGTTGATGACTCCGGCCTTAGGCCTCTTTTATGGTGGGATGGTTCGCCAAAAAAATGTGCTTTCAACCTTGATGCACAGCTTTTTTATGTTGGCCCTGATTAGTGTGCAATGGGTGCTGTTTGGCTATAGTTTAGCCTTTGGCCCCGATGTTGGCGGGGTAATCGGCAGCCTCGAATGGGCTGGCTTGCGCAATGTTGGGATTGAACCAAACCCAACCTATGCGGCAACGATTCCGCATCAAGCTTTCATGATCTATCAGATGATGTTTGCGGTCATCACGCCAGCCTTGATTTCAGGTGCATTTGCTGAACGCAAGCGCTTTAAATCCTTCGTAATTTTCTCGCTGGCTTGGTCAACCCTGATTTATGCCCCAGTTGCGCATTGGGTTTGGGCTGATGGCGGTTGGTTACGCTCGTTGGGAGCCTTAGACTTTGCTGGTGGCACGGTCGTACACATCACCTCAGGGGTTTCGGCGCTGGTTTGTGCCTTGGTGCTTGGCCGTCGCTCAGGCTATGGCAAAGAAGCAATGGAGCCACACGATACAACTATGACCGTGATTGGCACTGCCTTATTGTGGTTCGGCTGGTTTGGCTTCAATGCAGGTAGCTCGCTTGGCGCTGGTGGCTTGGCCGTTTCAGCCTTCGTCAACACCAACTCAGCCGCTGCCATGGCTATGCTTGCTTGGATGACCGCTGGCTGGATTCAACACAAACGCCCAAGCGTACTCGGCGCTTCGGCTGGCGCAGTCGCTGGTTTGGTGGCGATCACGCCTGCTGCGGGCTTCGTTACCCCAATGGCCTCATTGATTATCGGCTTCTTAGCTGGTGGCATCTGCTACTTCGTGGTCGAAAACTTGGTGCGTGGTCGGGTTGACGATGCGCTTGATGTCTTCGGCGTACACGGTGTTGGCGGGGTGTTGGGGGCAATTTTGGTTGGCGTATTCGCAACCAAGAGCATCAATCCTGCTGGTGCTGATGGCGTACTTTCGGGCAATTGGAGCCAACTTGGCGTACAAGCGCTCACGGTTGGGATTGTGGCAATCTATGCCGCTGGCATGACCTGGGGCATTCTTAAAGTCGTCGATCTCTTGTTTGGCATTCGGGTTAGCGAAGCCGAAGAAGAACAAGGCTTGGATAGCAGTCAACATGGCGAAGTGGCCTATCGGATGGGAATTTAGTTCATACTGTTGATAAGGAGCTAGCTCATGGAATTCATCATTGCATTGGTTCTGTTCGTTGCGTTGGTTGCCGTTTGGTTGCGCATGCCTCAAGGCGCAAAAGCCTAAACAGCCCAACGAGCACAAACTAACGCGAGTTATGGCTTCGGTCATAGCTCGCGTTGACGTTTAATTGTTAAGAGCATCGTTTGCTCAACCAGGTTAAATCAATGGGCGACCACAGACTGTGGCCGCCCATCTCATTGCTTTGCTTGAGTATAACACGGCTGTCTAGCTCATAAAACGGCCCAAAGTCAATTCTTTTTCGGTTGCCAATTCACTACAATTGCCCCATTCATACCAGTACCAAACAGCGCTATTAATCGACATCAAAGGGGGCAATCGATGGAATCACACATCATTGAGTTTGATACGCTCAAGCCAACTGATAGCATGATTGTTGGCGGAAAAGCTACTAATCTTGGTCAGCTTATCCACATTAACGGTATTAATGTTCCTAGTGGCTTTTGTATTGCAACCACAGCCTTCAAGCAGATCATTCAGGCCAATACTACCCTGGGCGAATTGCTGGATCAACTCGCGTCGCTCACGAACAATGATCACCAACAAATCCGTCAACTTAGCACAGCCATTCGAATGCAGATCACAACAATGCCGCTTCCAGCAGCATTTCAAGCGGCTATCAGGCACCGGGTTGCTCAACTTGGGGCAACCAAAGGCTATGCAATCCGCTCAAGTGCGACCACTGAAGATTCACCAACTGCGTCATTCGCCGGACAACACGATACCTATCTTAACATTGTGGGTGAAGCAGCTATTCTAGAACAGATTAAGTGCTGTTGGGCTTCGCTCTTTAGCGAACGGGCAATTAGCTATCGAATCAACAATAAGCTTGATCATCGTAGCGGCTCTATCGCAGTGATTGTCCAAACCATGATCGTAGCGCAGGTTGCGGGAACGATGTTTACCGCTGATCCAATCACAGCCAATCGAACGATCGTATCAATTGAAGCGAGTTTTGGGTTGGGCGAGGCGTTGGTTAGTGGGCGGGTGAATGCTGATACCTATCGTATCCAAAATGGCAAACAGCTTGCAACAACCATCGCCACCAAGCAACTGGCAATCTATCCATTAGCTACTGGCGGCACGCAAGAACAACCTATTGTGGCTGAACAACAAGGTCAAGCAGCGCTAAACGATGCTCAAATTCAGCAGCTTGAGCAAATTGGCAGAACCATCGAGCGGCATTTTGGCCAGCCGCAAGATATTGAATGGTGTTTAGCTGATGATGTATTTTTTATCCTTCAGAGCCGCCCAATCACCACCCTCTACCCACTGCCTGATGACCAAGACCAACACAAACACATCTATCTTTCGGTTGGGCATCAACAAATGATGACTGATGCGATGAAACCTTTAGGGTTATCGATCTGGCAATTAACCGCAGGCCGACCAATGATCCATGCTGGAGGACGGTTGTTCGTCGATATTATTGAAGATCTGGCCGCTCCCGCACGCCGCTCGGTTATGCTTGATGTTTTAGGTCAGTCAGATCCATTGATTAAATCGGCGTTGACAACGCTGATCGAGCGCAATGATTTTATTTCTGCAATACCACCTGAGCTGCCATCATCAAGCCTCGATAGCATTAAGTCGATTGCAGCATCACTCGATTTTCAGGCTACAGTTGAGCATAATCCAACCCTTGTAGCTGAGTTAATCAATCAAAGTGAGCAAGCTTTAGCTCGATTAAACCAGACCATCGTAACCAAATCAGGAGCCGCAGTATCTGAATACATTCGGGAAGATCTGCAACAGCTTAAACAACATCTTGCCAATCCTCAAAGTTTTGGGGTAATTATGACCGCAATGAATGCGGCAACATGGATTAATCAACGAATGCTGGAATGGCTGGGGGAAATCAATGTAGCAGATACCCTTGCACAATCAGTATCCAACAATATCACTTCGGCAATGGGGCTGGCGCTGCTGGATGTTGCCGATGTAATTCGGCCCTATCCAGCCATAATTACATACCTAACAGCGACCAATAATGCGGCGTTTTTGGATGAGTTGCTTCAATTTGAAGGCGGCGAAGCCGTTCGCACTGCTATTATGAGATTCCTCGAAACCTATGGTATGCGCTGCACCGGAGAAATTGATATTACCCGACCGCGATGGAGTGAAAAGCCAATAACCTTGATTCCCATATTGCTCAATAACCTCAAAAGCTTTGAGTATGGCGCAAGCCAACAAAAATTCGAGCACGGACGACAGACAGCCTTAGCTAAAGAGCAGGAGTTGTTAGAACGTTTGCAGCAATTACCCGATGGTAAGCAAAAAGCTGCGGCAACCAAACGAGTAATCGATCTACTACGCAATTTCATTGGCTATCGTGAATATCCCAAGTATCATATTGTTAGCCGCTATTTTGTCTACAAACAGGCCTTACAAAAAGTAGCCGCTGAGCTAGTTCAGGCTAAAGTGCTGCATGAGCCAACAGATTTGGATTATCTAACCTTTGACGAAGTTTGCAGCGCCATCAACAGCAAGCGCCTTGATTATGATCGTATCAATCAGCGTAAGGCCGCATATAGCTATTATCAAAAACTAACGCCGCCACGCGTTATGACTTCTGAGGGCGAAATTATCACTGGTAGCTACCAACGCGATCAGATTCCAACGGGGACACTGGTGGGGTTGCCAGTCTCAGCAGGTGTCATTGAAGGTCGTGCCCGCGTTATCTTAACCATTGAAGCCGCCGAGCTTGAAGCTGGTGATATTCTGGTTACGCCATTTACCGACCCAAGTTGGACACCATTATTTGTTGCGATCAAAGGTCTAGTCACAGAAGTTGGTGGATTAATGACCCATGGGGCGGTTATTGCCCGTGAATATGGGCTAGCAGCCGTGGTTGGGGTAGAGCACGCAACCAAGCTCATCCAAGATGGGCAACGGATTCGGGTCGATGGCACAGTAGGCTCTATCGAAATGCTTTAGGGCGATCATGACGATGTTGCGCGAAATCCGCAACATCGTCGTAGTTAAACCAAATTCAGTCCAGCGACCGAATGGCAGCTGCCACAGCTATGCTAGCATCAACTCAACGCAGGATTGGCCTGCGCCATCTAAGTTCTAGGAGGTGTAATGAATCTCGTTATTCGGCAATATGCCGACCATGACCGTGCTGCGGTGGTTGATCTCTCGATTCGCGCTTGGACACTCGTATTTGCCTCGATGGAAGCTGCCATGGATGCTGCGGTGTTCAAGCATTTCTACCCCGATTGGCCGACCAACCAGCAGCAAGCCGTCGAAACGGTGTGTGCCGCTGCAACCAACCAAACCTGGGTTGCCTTGCTTGATCAACAAATTGTCGGCTTTGTGGCGACAACCTTGCATCAAGCCAGTAGCATGGGCGAAATCGTCATGCTAGCAGTTGATCCCGCTGCGCAGCAACAAGGGATTGGTACGGCGCTAACCCAGTTTGCGATCGAACATTTTCGCAATCTCGGCATGCGCGTAGCCATGGTCGAAACTGGCGGAGATCCAGGCCATGAGCCGGCTCGGCAAACCTATGCCAAACAAGGCTTTCGCTTGATGCCAATTGCCCGCTACTTTCAAGCCTTGTAATTAAAGGAGTACCTAATGCATATTTGTTTTCATGGCGCATTACAACGCTGGCGCTAAATCCACATCAGCTTAAGTTACCTGCCGCGCAGTCAGCACAAGCGGAGCTAACGAATCAAACGAGACATTGATTTGAATCGTCATTAGCAATTCAGCGTCTACAAAATGATATTCCATCGTGTAAACAAATGGAGTTTGATAGAGCCGCACAACCATGGTAAACCGATCTGGGGCAGTCCAAGCACCGTAAGCCATCACTGGGGTGTCATCAAAAAAGTGTTGCGCAAAGAGGCTGCTGCGACCCAATGACCATGTGCGATACCCACAAACAATTGTTTCAGTTGCCGTCGCTGTTTGGACAACAACCGAACAGCCAGTTGCGCTAAAATCAAAGCTGATACGTTCAATCATGAAGCTATTCGAATCAACCTGATAGCTTCGGCCAGAGACATGTTGGGCAATTGCCGCGCTGGATTCGCCGTGGATAGTTGGAACCTGTAAGTTGGCAAGTTTTTCTGTTAGTTGCCGTTGCGCTAGCGTATCGTCTATCAAGCGCTCGGCTTGCATCGCGGGCAGCAAATATTCCCAAACCAGATTCAATGGTTGCTGCATCGCAAAGACATCCACCCCTCCCGTGATCACAAGCACCGCATCCTGCTCGGGCATAACAATACAATATTGCCCAAACACCCCATCGCCACGATAGGCTCCATGACGGCAGCGCCAAAATTGATAGCCATAGCCCTGCGCCCAATCAGAATGTGGATCAGCGCCGTTGATTATTTGCATGGCGCTAGCTTGCCCAACCCATGCCTCTGGCAAAAGCTGAATCCCATTCCAGCAACCTTTTTGCAAATAAAGCTGACCAAAGCGGGCAACTGCTTCGGTGGTCAGGCTTAGCCCAATTCCCCCCAGCGTTATTCCTTGCGGCGATATGTGCCAATCAACATGCTCAATTCCCAATGGTTCAAATAGCCGTGGTTTCAAATATTCATCGAGCCGAATTGTCGTTGTTTGCTGCACAATTGCCGACAGCATATAGGTGGCGCTTGTATTGTACACAAAATGGGTGCCTGGGGCATAAACAACTGGAGTTTCAAGAAAGCCCTTAATCCAGTTGCCATCCTGACGTGAAATCATCGATACCCATGGATCATCAGCGTGGCCAGTTGCCATCGATAACAAATCGCGAACGCGCATCGCTGCAAGCATAGGGCTACATTCCGCAGGAGTGTGCTCAGGAAAGAAGGATATAACCGGATCATCGATAGCAAAGTAGCCTTCGGCGATCGCTAGCCCAACCGCCGTTGCGGTAAAACTTTTGCTCAGCGAAAATAAAAGCTGCGGATAGGCAGGCGCATACGGCGACCACCAAGCTTCAGCAACCACATGACCATGACGCAGCAGCATCAAACTATGGATTTGATTAACGTGGGTATCCATGGCCTCGATAAATTGAAGCAACGCCGCCGATGCAATGCCTTGTGCTTCGGGCGTGGCTCGCGGAAGCTTATAGTCGCTAATTGGAAACATTGATTATGCTCCTATTGCAGGTTAATTAATTTGAGCATACACAAAAGCGGCAGTCTTTGTAAAGACTGCCGCTCCAAGTAACTGATAATGCAGGTTATTCGGTTACTGGTTGGAGGCCAAAGCGTTTGGCAACTTCAGGAGTGATCAAGCCTAGTAAGGCATAACCAAGCCCAGTAATGATAATCCCTAGAACCAAGAAGCCAAGTCCAAGAGCCATTGCGCCATATGAAGCACCAAAGGCCATTGCTGAAAGGCTCAATGAGGTGACCAGCCCAGCAGCCGTCAATTGGGTGTTGCGAGCCGAGTTGGCAACTGGTTTGCCATTAGCATCTTTCAAGGCTTCATCAGCATTGTTCGTGCCAACTGGTGCGCCATCGGGAAGGGCAAAGCGACCCATTTGAGCATACGATAGGCCTTGGCCACTTTCAGCAGCATGGTGTTGAATGATGTCGGCCATACTCAAAGCAGTTGCAATATCGGTCACTGGCGTATTCGGAATCGATGCATCTTCGGGTGTGGTAATTTGTTGGGCTGCAAGTTTGTCGCCAACAAAATCATTAATATAGATCCCAGCGCCGATTGTGCCCACGCCGCCTAACGCAAAGATGATACCGACGGCAATGACCAGTTTAGGAAACAAACGTAAGGCTTTCATAACATCCCCCTATTTTTGAATGTTGTTGAATATCGATCCGCTGCGTGAATGTTGTTTATCTGTATCGATTCGCTGTTCGAACGTTGTTTGTTATCGATGTATGCAGTATACGCCGAGCTACACCACAATTAAGTTAAGAGACGACTACCACAGGAGAACACGTCACAATCCTTTAACCGCTTGGTGCTTAATCATACATAGCTAGCTTGATCTCTTATAATCAGGCCATAAAATCGCTAATTTTAGTGAAGATAGGAGGTTTGAATGGATTGGCAAGCACTTTCAGATCGGGCATTGATCGCCGAGATTGATCATGCCTTACGTCATCGTGCCCACGCCGCACTCAAGCTCTGGCAACTTATTGCCCCGCAGATCGACCCAGCACAACAAGCCTATGGCGATTTGCTGCAACGCTATTTAGAGCAAAATATAGAATTGGCCGAGGCAATCCATCAGTGGCTTTTGGTACAGATAGCTAAGCAAATTGCTGATTAATCGGTTGGCGCAGCAGTATTACTCATGCCCAAAGCTTTGGTTGCGATCGCTTGAAGCAGCTCGCGTAATGCAGCAGGTTGTAGCACCACCACTGGAATATCAAGCTCCAGCAACGTAAAGGCGACCCATTCCAAATGCACGGCGGCGCGGCGCAACAGAACTCCCTGCGGCGTTGCTTCAAGCCGGCCCATAGCTGGCGGAATAATGTGGCGGGCATGCTCGATAGTTGTTTTGAGCAGCACCTCAACCTCGTCAGGCTGATCGCTGGCGTTCAGGGCTGCCTGCACTATTTCGACAATATCAATTGAGGCTGGCCGCTCGAAGTTTGAATCCAACAATCGCATCGCCTGAATGCGATCCAAGCGAAACACCCGCATGGCCCTGCGTAAATCGCAATAGCCTACTAGATACCAAGCGCCTTCGTTAAAAACAATTCCATAGGGTTCGATCGTGCGTTCAGTCATATTCTGTTGAGCAGACAAATATTCAAGTTGAACTTGTTGGCAGTATTGCACCGCCAAACTCAATTGCAGCAACCAAGCTGGCTCGATTCGCGGTGAACGGATGCCAAGTTGGATACTGATTGCTGCTTGCAGGGCGCGAGCATGCTGCACCAAACCAGCAGGCAGCACACGCTCGATCTTGGCTAAGGTCGTTTCAGCGGTTGCTCGCTCAACCGGAAACTGTAATTCGCGAATCGTTAATAAGCCTAAACTCAAGGCCAGGATTTCTTGTTCGGTGAATAACAGTGGTGGAACTCGCTGGCCTGGCTTTAAACGATAAGCGCCGTAGATGCCCCGTTCAGCCTCGACCGGAATCCCCATATCTTGCAGTTGTTGAATATAGCGGCGAACCGTGCGCGGGTGAATTTCGAGCCGCTGAGCCAGCTCGCTTCCACTGATTTGCTGGCGTGATTGTAAGAGTTCGAGCACGCCCAACAGTCGGCTAGTTGGCGAATACATAGCATTGCTCCAAATTAGGGCCAATAATGTCCTAATTTTAGAATATGCTCAATCCATCAGCAACTGATTCAAGGAGCAAGCTCATGGGACATGTACCAGCCGGTTACTGCACGGTGAATCCATTTATTATCAGCAACGCGGCCACCCAGCTTAGTGCATTTTTACAAGCAGTGTTTGGAGCACAGCCAGTTGAGGCAGCGCACACCATCGATACTGATGGTTTAGTGCTGCATTCAGAGCTTAAACTTGGCGATTCGACGTTGATGGTGGTTGATCGTAAGCCCGATTGGCCTTGGACACCCAGTTTTTTACAAGTCTATGTTGCCGATCTGGCCCAAACCTTACAAACTGCTGTGACTCATGGCGCAACGATTGTGACCGAGCCAACTCCGATGTATGGCGAGCTTTTCTCGCGTTTCGTTGATCCATGGCACAATCTTTGGTGGGTCTATCAATCTATTGGGATGGATTCGTGGGAAGCAACTGTACCTGAGGGCGAAACATGGGACACCCAATCGCCAGAGTTGAACTATATCCATCGCACATTGCTAGAAACTATGCCACGGTTAGGCCAACCAAAGTAAGCATTGCGCTAAAGTTGGTTAAATTAAAAAAGACTGGCAGCTAGTTGCATTACTAGCTGCCAGTTGGGCTATTTAATCGCCTATTGAGGAATTGGCGGGGTTGGCGTGGCGGTCGGGGTTGGGTCAGGATTGATCACGGTTGGCTCAGGATCTTTGCCATAGGGGTCGATAATCAACATGCCCAACTTACCATTCAAATACTCGTTCGTATCTGGGTTGTAGCCAATTAGCAAGGTCGTAGCGGTAGTTCGGAATTTGATCATTGTTTGGCTTGAATCGGCATAGTTTGTATCGCCATGAATTGTCGCATAGCCAGCATAGGGCGCTGATTGGGTAACTGGACAAGTTTGAACTGATCCAGAACATTGACCAACTGCCAAGCGTGTATCGCTGGTTAAGCGAAAGCGGCGAATCATGTTGGATTCAAACAAATCGGTGGTATGGCGATATTGCCATTGCAAATTGCCATATAAGCCATTGACGCTAACATTCATCCGTGCATCAGGATGGTATAAGAGCGGATGATTTCCGTTCGTGCTAAATTGCACCTGAACGTAGCTCCAGAAATCAGGGTAGCTCTGTAACAAATCATTTGGTAGGTCAAGCTCACATGAAAGGTAACCAGCGCCTTGAAAACGGGCGTAATCGGCTGGGCTGAAATCCACATTGCCATTCACACTACATTCAATCGTGCTCATCAACAAAATTGGTGGATCTTGGCTCGGAATCTCGGGTGTGCCAAGCCGTACTAAACAACCATCAGCCGTCTCAAAATCCCAGACTGCCATCCAGGTATTTGGGGTTGAAAGGTCTACTCCGGCCAAACCGCAACCTGGGGGTGGGGCTGGCGTATCAGCCTTAGCTTGGTTGGGTTGATTGAACCAGAATGAACCTAACCCGCAAATTAAGACTGTTACTATCAATACAAGCCGCATCTATAGCCTCCCTAATCGCATTTGAATCACTAGGCTTTTAGTATAGCGGGCTTGTGGCTCAAAAAAGTCTCAGATTGCACCCAAAAAGTCTCACTTAGGCCAAAACGAGCCAACTAGCGGCTGCTTTAGGTTATCGAGGAGTGTGGAATGGCGCATGTACTTAACCCAATCTTACGCACAGTACTCAATCAATTTGATCAGCCAGCCCAACTTGGCAACATTCAACCTTTGGCAACGCCAGCCTTCCTTGGGCAATGGTACGATCTGTTTGGGGCACATCCGAGCGAACGCCAACGTGGCCAGATTATTCAGCTTGTCGTGGTTTATGCCTTGTTGGGTGATACCCATATTCGCCCCGAAGAATCACATGATTTAGCTGAACTATTAGAACAACTTCGCGCTGGCAACCGCGATCAGCGCTTGATTTATTGGCGCTTTTTGCATGAACATAAACTACCAGTCAATGTACTTATTGACCAACTTGGTTTAGCCAAGGCTACCTTTCATCGCGACATGAAAGATCGTTTGCCCTTGATTTTGGATCAAGCTACTGATTGTTTATTAAGCATTTTACAACCTGCGCTGCAACTAGAGCGCCCACCAGTGCCGAGCCATCTGTATGGTCGCAGCCAATGGTTGGCTGAAGCACAGGCACTGCTCAAACAGCAACGCCAGCTTTGTATTATTGGCGCACCTGGCGTGGGCAAAAGTGCGAGCGCCGCAACCCTCGCTGCTGCTTGGCAAGGCCCAGTCTTTTGGCTCAGCTTACTCCCCGATTTGAATGATCAGATCGAAAGTTGTTTGCCCTTGATTGGGGCATTTCTCCAGCACCATGGAGCCTACAACTTGGCCCAACATTTGGCAATCGAAGGCGGTAAGTTGAATAGCAACGTGGCGTTAGGCCTGATTCGGCGCGATTGTGCTAGCCTGCCAGCAGCTCCCTTATTTTGCCTTGATCAAGGCGAGGTTATGCTAAGTCAGCCCCAGCATAGCGCCTTGCACTCATTTTGGCGAGCCTTAGCGGCAATTCCCAATCTGCATCTGCTGATTGTTGGCAATCAGGTTTTCAGCAATGATCTGCCAACGCTCACCTTGGAGCCATTGGATAGTGCCGCACTAAAAGCTTGGTTCAATGCTAGCACAGCCATTCAGCCCGATTACCCATGGGAGCAATTTCTTGCACTGATTGCTGGCAATGCTCATCTCATGCGGATCGTGATGGTCTTAATGCAGCAAGAGCCGAGTTTGGCAGCGATTTGCGCGATGCTAGCGGCCCATCCAAGCGTTGGCTATTTAATTGAGCGGATTATCAGCATGCTCAGCCCAAACGCCCAACAACTACTAACGGTGTTGGCCAGTTTTCAGCAACCGGTTCCACGCAGTTTATGGCCAACCAAAGATCTGCAACAGCTTGAGCATTTTGAATTGCTGCAAACTGGCTATCATGATACGCTTGAGCTTTGGCCGTTGCTACGCAAACACTTTTGGCAACAATTGAGCGCCGAGCAACGCCAGCCATTGAATGAACACGCCGCCCAAGTGCATGCAATGCTCGGCCAATGGACGCTGGCGGCCGAACATGCAATCGCCGCCGGGGCGTATAGCCAAGCGATTATGTGGTGGTTTCCCCAACGGCATAATGAAATTCGCGCCGGCTACTTTGGCCGTATGCTGCGTATGCTGCAATTAATCCCACTTGATCAAATACCAGCCCGCGAGGCCCAAACCTTAGCGATTGGCCAAGCCGAGCTGGCCCGATTTACTGGAAACTACGAGCAGGCGCGGGCTAGTTTAGCGGCGGTATCTTACACCGGCAGCGATTCAATTCGGGCCTATATTCGCCAATTAGAAGGCGATTTATGGGAAGCCCAAGGCTATATCGAGCAAGCTATGAGCAGTTACGAGCGAGCAATCACAATTTTGGATACGAACCAGCAACATCAAGAAGCAATTTTGCATGTCAAACGTGGCTTGATGCACCTGAACCATGAGCGTGATTTTGCAGCCGCGCACCTAGCTGCTACTAAAACCCACTTTATTGCGGCATTACTCAGTGCTGAAGTTGCCGATGAAGAGGGCAATTATGACTTGGCATTGCAAGGCTACCAAACTGCGCTCGATCATGCCTGCACGCTCAACGATCAAGCCTTACAAGCACGTGCTCATGCGAGTTTAGCGATTGTCCATGCGCGTCATGAACATTCTGAGGCAATTGAACATTTTGATTTTGCGATTCGCTACTACCGTTCGATTGGCAACGATGTGCGAGTTGCTCGCAATCAAAGCAACTTGGCCTACTTTTTGGTGGAAATCAACCAACCACACGAGGCGATTAAGCTCGCCGAGCAAGCCTATAGTTTTTTCAAACAGATTAATTCACGTTTTTGGGTTTCGCTAAACGCCATGACTCTAGCCGATGCTCACTTAAGCCTTGATCAATACCCAACTGCCGAGCAATATGCCCAAGAAGTGCTTCACTACGAAGAAACAGGCCATGTTCCCTTTGGGGTCTATATCTTAGGTCGGGTCGCAACCCTAAAACACGAATTTGAACTGGCCGAGCGCTATCTGCAACAAGCGATCCAACTAAGCCAAGCCATCCAAGATCGGTTTATCGAAGCGCGGGTATGGCGCGATCTCACCAAGCTCTTACATCAAACTCAACGTCATGGCGAAGCGAAACAGGCCATCAAACAAGCCTGCGATTTATACCAGCAATTGGGCTTGAGCAAAGAGCTTGATCGAACGCTACAATTAGCTCAAGGCTACAATTTGCAATTAATTGCAGGCTAACCCTACGCCCGCTTGACAGCGAAGCAGGCCAACCTGATAATCCTAGCCGAGAAGCATGATAGATAAATTATGCAATTTGTTATTCAACAATCGAAACTAAACGTAAAAACTAGCTCGTTATTCGTCTTTGGTTTGGCGTTATTGCTCTATACCATAACCCTCTTACCAGGGCTTGGCGGTGGTGATACCGCCGAATTTCAGCGCGTTGGCCCAACCCTTGAGGTCGCCCATAGCACAGGCTACCCGCTTTATAGCATCCTAACGTGGCTTTGGAGCAAGCTTATTCCACTTGGGAGTATTGCTTGGCGGGTTAATCTCTTTTCGGCGTTCGTTGCCGCCCTCAGTTTAAGCAGCTTCAACCAACTTGCCCAAACGAGCGGCCTTGCCCAACGTTGGGCCTTGGCTGGCACTGCCATGCTTGGGCTATCGTCAAGCTTTTGGCAACAGGCTACTCAAGCCGAAATTTATGCGTTTGCGGTGCTTTTGCAGGTCAGCACGCTTGGGCTGATCGTCGCTTGGTGGCAACAACGCATACCGTTTTGGCTGCTTGGGCTAGCGGCAGGCCTGATGCTTGGGCATCATCGCAGCAGCGTGTTTATTCTGCCATGGATGCTGATTGCCTGTTGTTGGCAGCAACGCCCAAGTGTACGGCAGTGGCTGTTGGCGGTTGGGGCTGGCTGTTTAAGCTTTCTGCCCTATTTGTATATCGTTTGGCGTGCCCCAGCTTGGCAAAATGGTTGGGCATTGCTTACTGATTATCTGCTTGGCAGTGCTGGCGGGGCATGGTTTGATCCTCAACGAGCGCTCGATCAAGGCTGGCAACGGCTCTTCGAGGTGCAAATCCAGCTGTTTGGGCCACAATTAACCTGGCTGGGCTTGGGCTTAGCTGGGATTGGCTGGTGGCAGTGTTGGCAAAAACAACGGCCACTCGCAATAATGCTTGGTGGTAGCTATTGCAGCATTTTGGGCTTTTGTTTGGTCTATTTCGTTGACGATCTGGCGGTGTTTGGGCTGGGAGCCTATGTTGCCCAAGCCTTGTTGATTGGCTTTGGGTTGGCCGCGTTGCCATGGCCACGCTGGGGGCTGGGCTTGGCCTGCGGCATCAGTCTGTGGTTGGCTTGGCAGACATGGCCACAAATTCACCAATCCAATACCGCCCAACCTGAACAACTTGCCAGACAACGCTTGGCCGAACCACTCGCTGCCAATAGCCTCGTGATTGGTGATGGTTGGAGCATTGAGAGTTTGCGCTATCTGCAAACCGTTGAGCAGCTACGGCCAGATCTCGAATTTAGCTTTCAAGCCGAGCAGCAACGGATTCGCGATCAATTAGCCCAAGGTCGCCAGATCTATGCCTTGCAGGCGATCCCTGAATTGGGCTTGCAGCATCGTAAAGTTGGCGATTGGTGGCAGATCGAGAATATTCCTCAGCAGTTTAAGCAACAAGTCGCTATTGTGTGGCAGAATGGTATTCAATTAACTGGATTTGATTTACCGGCTCAAGCTCAAGATCAGCTGTTAATTGGGCTACGTTGGCAAACCAGCCAGCAATTACCGAGCTTAATTCGCTTCATTCATGTGCTTGATCAAACTGGCCAGTTGGTTGCGCAAACTGATAGCCCAACCAATCCTAGCAGCGAATTTTGGCCCCTAGCCCAAGCCCAAACCGACCTATTGGCGGTCAATTTGCCGCAGTATTTGCCAGCAGGCAACTATAGCGTCATTGTCGGCTGGTACGATTTGGGTGGGCAGCGGATTGCGCTCACTCCTCAGCAAAATACCTATCTGCTTGGCATGGTTATGCTCGATTGAGGTTCGTGCACTCCTAGCCTCGTGTTTTCAAGAATTAGTTACAAACCTGTGTTGTGTTATCACCACCCTTCCGTCCCG
>NZ_DOPT01000008.1:25507-25633 GCF_003512625.1 Herpetosiphon sp.
ACCCCCTCAAGGGCAATCAGGGATACGGATGCATTCATCAATGAACCAACGTATCCGTGGGTCGCAGCGCAAACCGACCCTTACGGGGAACCACCAAACCAACCGCCCCTCGCCCGCCGCAGTGGG
>NZ_DOPT01000002.1:0-69897 GCF_003512625.1 Herpetosiphon sp.
GCGACCTCACGTCGCACAAAGGCTAAATTGTTCATTGTCTCTCCCTCGTGTCTGTGAGATGTGGTCACGATTTAATGGACAATCGTTCATGCAGCAAACGCTGTCTGCAACAGTGAGATCAATTGTGGGTGATGATGGCTCATCCATGCCTTGCTCGCCTGCATCCGGCGAATTGCCTGAACTAGGTTGGTTGGGTTTGGTCGCTCGGTTTTGCTCAAGGCCCAAATTACCGGAATCGCGGTTCGCAGGCCAATCAAGTGCGGCATGGCAGTAATTTCCTGTGGGGTGAGCGTGATCCATTCGGCATAGCCGCGGCAAAACTGCTCAGCCACCGCCCACGGGTTTGCCGGATTGCTATCGAGTTGCATGATCATGCACAAGGCCATTGCCACGTCGAGCGCTCATGCCGCTGGGCAGGCAAATTCAAAATCGAGAATCGCTGCCACCCGCCCATCGCTTATAAGCAGGTTGGACGGAGCAAAGTCGTTATGGCAGAGTTGCTGGGGCAAGTCAGGATATTCATTCGCCACAAACGCCATGAGTCTGGTTGCTTCGCTGCGCCACCATGTCCACAGGGCTTCATCGTCCGAAGAGCCGCCAACCTGAGCGGCTGAGAGTTGAAGCGGATCATAACGCGGTTGGGCATAGGTCAGCAATGATTGAAACAAGGCCATGGGACGGCGTTGCTGGGCGGGGCGGGCTTGGAGGATCGTCTGCAATTCACCAAGTGCCGTACCCATTGCATAGGCCCATTGCTGGATAGATGGGTGATACTGGCCATCCGCATGCATGCGAAAGTCGGGTGTTTCGCCCGCGATGTAGGGGGTGATACTATAGAAACGATCGCTATTATAGTCATAGTGCGAATAGTCGATACTTCTTCCCCTGAGCGGCAAAGGCACTGTAAACGAGGCTGGCCGCCATGAGAGCCACTGCACCAACATGTGTTCATAGCGCCGTGTTGCTTCATCCTGATCGGTGGTATAGACCTTGATGACAAAATCGCCATTCGCCGCCCGCAGCTGAATGGACTGATGATTGACACTGGGAAATTGGGTAACCACCTGAACTGGAGCGATGAGATCAAACTGTTGAATTGCATTAGCAATGATGGTATCGAGAATATCCATGAATATGTCTCCCTTCCCTCATGATCTATGATTCGCGGCGAAAATCAGCGTCGTTATCGATGGTTGGGGAGTGTTGTCGTCCGTAGTTGCGGCGAGCTACGGCACAGCGGCTCAAGTTCGGGCCAACGACCCACAAGCTGTTCAGCGATAGCATGGCGCTCGGCATCCGATTCTAGCAAGGCCATTGATTGCATGGACAAGGCAACTTTGACCTTTTCAAGCTCATCGCCAATCAGCCAGCCCCGCAGCGTCCGATGCAGATCCATGGTCGGATCATCAATCAGCCAGCCTACGTCGTCAAGGATTTCAGCAAAAAATTCAGGGGGCGTTTGCTTAGCTAAGTGGTCAAACAGCGCATCAATCGCGGCATCCATGGTCATACTCATCAGCTCTCCTTTTGGGCTACCTACCCTGGCTCTTGCTCCTAAACATTATTTTTTCTCATTAGTTAGGGAATTTAGCTAGCAAGGAGTGCTGCTAGCGTTTATTGCGCTCCCACATTTGTTGAAATTCATAACACATTGGCTCAAGTTCCGGCCAGCGACCAACAATCCGCGCAACTGTTGTTTGATAAGCCTCATCGGAAGTAAGTAAAAGCACTTCTTCGATCAAGAGCGCAACTTTGACTTTTTCGATCTCATCGGCGGTAAGCCATTCGCGCATAATCCGATACACACTCACGCGCGGCTCATCAACGAGCCAGCTTAACTGCTGAATGATTTCGGCAAAAAAGAATAGTGGAGTATGCGGCGATAGGCGGCTCAATAAATATTCTAAGGCCTCATTCAGCGTGTTATTCATGGGTTCTTTGGCTGGCTGATAGCGCTCATACACCCATTTTCGCCAACTTAGGTCTTCATAGCAGGAGGCTAGGTAGCTGCAAAAGTTCTGTTCAGTATCATCAATCTGATCGTAAACCGGATCGAGGGCGGCCACAATCGCTGGGCGGGCTTTCCAATAGCGTGTGTTGATGAGGTTGGTTGCGCCAGCGTTGATGCTCGGGTTGCCCATAAATGTTCCCGATTCGTGGCGAATGGACAAGGCGGGTATGAAGGGCACAACTTTTTTATCAACAATTAAATAGAGCTGGTCAAACGCGATCACGCCGATGATTGCTTGGCCGCCATCAACCTTACGCAAGACTGTGCCCATGCCAACAATCGAGCGCTGATCGTCTGGAGCCGTAAGGAGCGCAAGTGATGGGAGTTCGATGGTGGTTTCTCGGCTGGGGTAATGCTCAAGCTGCATCGTGCTTCTCTCCGATTATTGTCTATTCAAAAATCACGCCAAGCCTTAATTGTCCTTTGAACATCGCTATCTGTCTCGTCTACCATAGAATCAAGATAACAACCTAAATTAATCGGATCAACTTTGCCCAAGGATTGTATTGCGACACTTCGACAGAGATAGTATGGATCGCGTAACGCTGTGATAAAAAATGGAATATAGAATGGGTCACAACATTTCATAAATGATCGTAGTACTTCCAATCGAATCCCCGATTGATGATCCATGACAAGTTTATAGAAAATCGGATCGATTACTGCTGATGGTTTGCCATCTTTGAACACAGCTAATGTATCCACCGCAAAACTGCGAACCCGAGGATCAGGATCATTAAGTAAGCTGATAATTAAAGGCAGCGCCTCATAATCTTGGGTTATGCCGACATATTGACACGCAAATCCGCGGCGTTTTGGCGAAGGATCATTGAGCATCGGATAAATCCATGGGCCGCCAGAATCATGCAATTGACGCAACGCAGTCAAAATATCAATATCAAGCTCAGGAATATTGGAATCACGTCCCAATGCGTTGCGCAGGACTGGAATCGCAACTGGATCGCCAAGAATGCCAACCAATTCACAAGCCTCACTGGCTGCCCATGTCGTTCCATCATCAATCAGAGGCAAGAGATAAGGCAAACTCGCTGAGCCAGCCGCCCAAAAAGCATCTTTTGCCTTCTCCATCTCTGGATGCTGATAGATAGCAAGAATCGGTAGCCAGTCGGTGAGCGATTGCACGGGAGCCGCTTTACGCCGATTCGGTAAGGGGATACCACGTTTGCTACCATCCCAACGCTGATAAAATTTGCGACACATTGGCTCAAGTTCGGGCCAACGATTAACAATCCGAGTGATACTTGCTTGATATTCTGCATCCGATTCAAGTAAAAAAACTTCATCGATCGCGAGCGCAACTTTGACTTTTTCAATCTGATCAGCGTCAAGCCAGTTGCGCATGATTCGATGAATATCTGCGCCCTGATCATCCATAAGCCAAGTCAATTGCAGCAATAGACCAGAAAAAGATTCCGTTGGAGTGTCTTTGGCTAGTCGTCCCAGCAAATACTCAATCGCAACATCCATACGCATAATGATCCATTACCCTTCTTTCATTTAATCGATCCTACACTCGTTTCGAGCATAACATCAATTTCGAGCATGCCAATCGGCCATGTGCCCGATTCAAGTGATACTGGATTCTCAGGTTTTTAGTTTATTATCGTTCGACACCCTGCCGCTCAAGAGCAAGCTGTGGTAGGTAATGGTTGCTTGATAAAATTAAGAATGAGGATAATTATGCTAATCGTACTTCGTGTGCTTCGTGGTTTCGATTCGTAACTCTTATTTACCCCAACGCAACCTCAACCACAGGACAAATACGGGTTTGTTGGCTGCGCAAATCGTAGAGGGTCAGGCTATCGCTGGTGGTGTCGTAGATGGCGCAGGTGTGGCTATCGCGAATCGTTACGCCATAAACTGAGCCTGGATTGAGCACCGTCAAATGGCCGCAGCGCACATGCATCGGGCGATGGGTATGCCCAAGCACAATAATCTGATCGTTGGGATGTTCACGTACCAGCCGTTGCCATTTGCTGCTTCGGCTTTCTGGCAACATATCCACGACATCGCTCCAGGGTGCACCATGGGCCAGCACCAAACTGCGATGCTCCACTTGTAAACGAAGGCTGGTTGGCAGCGCAGCAACATACGCTAAAGTGGCTTGGGTGACGATTCGGCCCCGACTGGCGAGGCGTTCGCGCTGGCTACTTTGGCTCCAACGGCCATGCTCGCGCAGTAAGGTGAATTCGTGGTTGCCTTTGATACAAGGAATTGAGCGAGCGATCAGCCCTTGAACAATCGCATCGGCATCCGGCCCGCGATCAACCACATCGCCAGCACACAGGATTTGCTCAATCGCCTGAGACTCAAACCAAGCCAAGGCCTGTTGAAAGCCGACACCATCACCATGAATATCGGCTAACAACCCTAAACGCATTTAGGCAACCCCAATAAAATTAAAAGCCCGTTGTAAATATTCCAAGGTATTGCTGGGGTAGGCATGGCGCAAGCCTGGAATAATTTCCAGCTCGCAGGGAATGCCATTATCATTTAATAGTTTGACCATGCGTTTGATTTGGTCGTGAGGAATTGTGCGATCATGTTCGCCAACCAAAATATAGCCGCGCAAATTGCGGCCTTTGGCTTCGCGAATTTCCGGCAACCATTCCTCAGGGTCGTCGATGGTCGGGCCGCCTGGACCAAGCAGTACAAAGCCACGTGCCTCGATTGGCCCAATCAAGGCCAGGCGCAAGGCTGTTTCGCCGCCCATCGAAAAACCAGCCAAGACAATCCGATCAGGGTCAACTTGGTATTCGTTGCTAACATCGGCAAATTGCTGCACCAACTGGCGTAAGGCCGCCGATTGATTGTTCCACACATAGCCATCGGATGATTCAGCCTGAGCGGATTGCGGTGCAGCCAAAATCCAATCAATATCGATCAGATTGTTCCAGCCATACAAAGTGTGCATGCTGTTATCGCCGTTGCCGTGTAAGGCAAAAAACAGCGGATACGGCCCTAGCTCATCTGGACCCAAAATATACATCTTGGGATCTTTGACTGCTTCTAATTGGCGTTGAAAACAAACTGCCGCTAAGCGCTCAAATTCAGGATCGCCTTGCAAGCTAATCCACGAAGGCGTTTGACGAATCGTTTCGGCCCCATACCAAAAACCACGGGCCACAGCCTCACTAAGAATTTGAATCGCATGTTCGGGCAGGCCAATCCGTGCGGCCATACACGAGCGCAGATAGGCAATCATCGATGCATGTTCGGGAAATTTCGCTCCCTCTGCATCAAGTAGATCGAGCGTTTCGCGATATTTTTGAGCCGTGTATTGCTCAGATACCACTTCAAAGAGGTCGTCATATGTTTCGAAGCTCATCGCCGTGGAACTCCTTTTTGCCAAAATCACTACGAGGGGAGCGATGCCCGTATTGTAGCGTTAATCGCTCTGAACGAAAACATGGATTTTTGTCCTATGATTGGGGTATTACCTGGATGATTATGTTTGGCTAAAAGCGCGGTACAATACTCGTTACGATTGTGCTGGAGGTTGATGATGTTTTCGCAACGAACCAATAGCCCACCCCCGGCCCTGATTGGGGTGATTATTGGGCTAGTGTTAATTTTTTTGGTTTCAACTCGTTCTTGTAACCCTGATAGTGAGCAGACGCTCCGCAGCCGTTTTGCCGAAGCTAACGCTACTCAAGTGGCCAGCCAGAATCTTGGTACACCCCTGATTCCATTACCAGCCCCAGTGCAGGAATGGAGTTCAACCGCGATTGCACGACTGCAAGGCGGCGAGGCGGTAGTGCCAATTACGCCCGTTGTTACCAACGATAAGCTCAAAGTCGATATTCAATCGCTTCAACAAGTGGGCGAGGGCTTACAAATTAAAGGTGTCGTTACCAATATTAGCAGCAAAGAATTACGCGTACCATTGGCAGCCTTCCGCTTTACCGACCAATCGGGCACCGTCTATGCTGCTCAAGGCGATGCAGCGGCGAATTTGCCGCCCAACGCCAACACAACGCTTGATCTCACGTTGCCGATCAAGAATCCAACCGCATTAACCATGGTTGTCGAAATTCCTGCCGAGGAGATTCGGCTGGAAGTTAATTTACTTGCGCAACAACAATAAGTTTAAGGAGTTTTCATGACCCGTCAAAAGGGACGTGGTGCGCGTGAACAGAATCGGGCTGATCGGCGCAACGAATATGCAACCCTAGTTGCTCCACATTTCAAAGGTTTGGTTGTGCCCGAATCACCAGCCGATCGGATTATTTTGTTTGGCGATGAGCTGGTTGATTTGGCGGTGCATTTGGCGCGGCAAATTCCCGATGGTCAGTTGGTGCTAATCACCAGTGAATATGATCGTTGGCAAGCTGCCAGCGAAGCATTAGCCCAATTTGCTCAGGCGAGCGTGCTGCAAGAACTGGACGAATTGCGCGACCCTGATGGTTTCCCAACGGAGCCATGGTCGTTGGCCGTGATGTTGGTGCCGTTTCAGCTTGGATCCAAAACAGTGCTTGATTTGATGCGCAATTTGTTTGGTTGGCTCCGCGCTGGCTCGCCGATTTATCTTGGTGGTAGCCGGATGCACGAATGGCAAATTACTAGCGAACGATTTAGCGCCATGGCCGGCCCGCTAACCATGCTCTACAATGGCGATCCGGTGCGGATTGCCAAAGGTATGGCACGGGGTGGAAGCCTTGTTAGCGCCGAATAAGGCTTAACGGCAAACCGAATGATGCCAGCAACCAGCCGTAAATCATTGGATTTATGGCTGGTTTTTTAGGGAGCAAATACAATGATTCGCAACCTTTGGCAACGTGATGAATTGATTCTCGCCTTCAATCTCTATTATCAAATCCCCTTTGGTAAGATCAACGCTAAAAATCCCCAAGTGCTCGCCTTAGCTCAATTAATCGGGCGTTCGCCAGGAGCGGTATCGTTCAAATTATCAAATTTTGCCAGCCTTGACCCAAGCTTAAAACAACGTGGCATTGCGGGAGCCAGCCATGGCAGCAAAGCCGATTTAGCGATTTGGAATGAGTTTTATAATAATTGGGAAGCCTTAGCTATTGAAAGCGAGCAATTGCTGGCAAAGTTGTCGCCAGCAGAGGCCGCAGAGCCTGAAACAAACCTGATTGAACTGCCACTTGTTGAAGGTTTAGAGCGTGAACAACTGCGTCGAGTGCGCGTTAATCAACACTTTTTTCGTAAAATAGTCCTTGCTGCCTATGATCAGCGTTGCTGCATTACTGGCTTAAATATTCCTAGTTTGTTAAATGCCAGCCACATTGTTCCTTGGGCACATGCCGCCAAGCAACGAGTCAATCCACATAATGGGCTATGTTTGAATGCGTTGCATGATCGGGCTTTTGATCGTGGCCTGATCACGATTACTCCCAATTACCAGATTCACGTTGCCTCAGCCCTCATCAAATCCTCAGCTAATTCAGCTACAAACGATCTATTATTGGCCTACGATCAACGGCAAATTGAACTGCCTACACGATTTCAGCCTGATCCAGCCTTTTTGCACTACCACAATCAGCATATTTTCCAAGGCTAGGCTAGATTATAGGAGCACTTGATTATGACCATGCGCCAGCAATTAGCCCAACAATATGGCACCAGCAATAATCTACAAGCCCGCATCGCGATGCACGAGCGATTTAGCACCAATCCCCAAGATTGGGTCGATTGGCTGTGGGATGTCATGCAATTGCCGAGTGCAGGCCGAGTTTTGGAGCTTGGCGGTGGCACTGGGCGTTTATGGCACGCGCATCGCCAGCATTTGGGCCAATTGCAAATTAGCTATAGCGACCATTCGTTGGGCATGGTCCAAACTGCCAAAAATCAACTTGCCGATCTGGCTCAATTGAATTTTAGTCAGGTCGATGCCCATTATTTGCCATTTACTGAGGCCTCGTTTGACGTGGTTATCGCCAACCATATGCTCTATCATGTTGCTGATCAAGCACTGGTGTTGGCCGAAATTCGCCGAGTGCTCAAACCAAATGGTGTTTTTTTCGCCGCAACTAATGGCAACCAGCATATGCACGAAATCAAAGAACTGATTCAAGCAGTCTATCCAACTGCCGATGTTACACCATTCAGCCTGAGCTTTACGCTCGAAAGCGGCCAAGCTTTGCTCCAAAGTCAATTTGAGCAGGTCGAAATTATTCAATTTGAGAATAATTTGGCGGTAACTGAGGTCGAGCCAATTGTCGAGTATGTGCGCTCGACCCAATGCTTGAGCGAGGAACATTTGGCAGTTTGTCGCGAGTTGGTCAGCGAACAATTAGCGGCCAATCAAGGCCTATTTCCAATTCAAAAATCAGTCGGTTTATTTGTGTGTCGCTAAAAATAAAAGCGCCGTGATCGCCTAAAAACGATCACGGCGTTGTTGCACGCGCCATTGCGTACCCCCATCAAGCTTATTCGTTACGCGGAACCAAGGTCAACAAGGCTTTGGAACGTAAACCAAGCAAGGCCGAAATCACACAGGCCAAACCGCCAATTCCAGTAGCGATCGGCGTGCCCCAATGTTCAGCCACAAACCCAGCCTGTAAACTTCCAACCAAGCCCAAGCCCACCAAGGTCATCACATAAAAGCCCATCACGCGCCCGCGCAACCGATCAATCGCGGTGGTTTGCAAAATCGTGTTGGCGGTAGCCAAAAAGCTAACCATCGAAAAGCCTGTAAAGGTCATAATTGGTAAGGCCAACCAGAATGAGCGGTTGAAGGCTAGCAAACAGATGCCTAGGCCAAACCCAAGCGCCCCATTCAACAATAATTTACGCCGATCAGTTTGGGCATTAGTACGGGCAACCCGCAGCGCCGCCAGCAATGCGCCAATCCCATTTGCCACCATCATCGCGCCCAAGCGGGTTGAACCTTCAGGGATGAGCGGCGTAACCAGAATTTGGTCGGCAAAAATTGGCAGCAACGAGGTATAGCCAAAGCCCAAAATGCTTGGCACCAGCACCAGCACCAAAATAATTCGAATCAAGGGTGTTTGCAACGAATAGCGTGCGCCATCCATAAAATCGCTGACTGATGAGCTGTTGCTTTTGCGGGGTGCTGGCGCAATCAAGCCCGTCATCATCATCAAGCCAATGAGCACTGCGATAAAGCTCAAGCCATTCAGCAAAAAAGCCCAAGCTAGGCCAACAGCACTCACCAACATTGCCGCAACAGCTGGCCCAATCGCGCGTGCACCGTTGAAAATCGAGGCATTCAAGCCTATCGCATTCATCAAATCATCACGGTTGCCGATCATTTCTGAGGTAAAGGCTTGACGTGCAGGCATATCGACGGCATTAACTACCCCATTGACCAGCGCTAAGGCTAAAACATGCCAGTATTGCACACTATCACTAAAGGTCAAAATTGCCAAAATCAACGATGAAATCATTGCGCCCATTTGCGCCCAAAACACCACCCAGCGCTTGGCATAGCGATCAACCACTACGCCCATAAATGGCGAGAGCAAGAGCACAGGCAATGAGGTTAATGCGGCGACCGTGCCCATCGCAAGAGCCGAACCAGTCAGTTGATAGACGAGCCATTGCAATGCCAGCGATTGCATCCATGAGCCGATCAGCGAAATAAGTTGGCCAAACCAAAATAAACGAAAATTGCGATGGTTCAGCGCCCGAAACATATATGGCCATTGCCGTGGAATATGCAATGTTTGAGCTAAAGTTCTTTTTTCAAGCATCTGTTGGCTTCCTGTCTAAGCAGCAATGGGTTAATCATATCACGATATGCTAATTTTTGCATACAACTATTGAATGAATAACAGCCCATTATTCCTATTTAGGGGGCTAGGCATAAGCAAACCCATGGTTCGCTTACGTCAACCATGGGTTCAAGCTAAAAGTGGTTATTTTGCTAAAAAAGCTGGTTATTTGATTGATGTGGCCGAGGAAATATTTAGGATTCGCGGCGGGTTAACCAAAATACACCTAAGCCAACCACAAAACTCGCGATGGCCTTGCCCAAATCGCCCAGTGGCATATCACCGCGGATCACCGGTACACCGAGCGCCGCGCCCATCCATGGAAACCAAGCAGGGAGCACCAAAAGTCGCTTCAGTCGGGCTGAAATTCGCTCATGTGTCCGAATCCAATGGACAGTGGCCAACCAGCCAATCACTGCCACTACTAAAAGAACGATGATAAAACTGCTTGATGAAGCCATGGGCAACCCTTTATCTATCTTGACAATAATCGTGCTATCTATTGTAACAAAGGCTTGGGCAAAAAACCGCCGCTAATTGTCCTGTTTTGGTGAGAAGTTGGTTAATCCTTGGGGGTAGCCAGCCACGAATGAATACGACAATCTGAAACATTACCCTGCATCCCTATCATGTAAGGCTGATTAATTGTTGGCGCACGGCGATACTAACAGCCTCGGTGCGATTGGTCGCCCCAAGCTTGCCCAAGATATTTTGCACATGCACTTTAACCGTGCGCAAAGCAATATCCAACTCAAGCGCAATTTCGCCATTGGAGCGCCCACGCCCCAGCAGGTGCAGCACTTCCAACTCACGCGGGGTTAGCGATTCCGGTTGGGGATTGCTCACGCCAGCCACCAGTTTGGCGGCAATATCCGGCGCAAGGTGAGTGCTACCACGTGCAACGGCCTGAATCGCCGAAACCAATTCATCTGCCGATGCATCCTTTAATAGATAACCCTTGGCCCCAGCTCGCAAGGCCGCCCAAATAAACTCATCAGTCGCATAGGTGGTGAGCACCAGCACTTTGGCTTGGGGCCAGCGCTGACAGAGTTGGCCAATCGCGGTGGGGCCATCCATTACGGGCATTTGTAAATCCATCAAAACGACATCGGGTAGTTCTTGGGCATACAAATCCAGGGCTGCTTGGCCGTTAGCAGCCTCGCCCACAATCTCAATCGTCGCTTCATCCTCTAAAACAGCAATCAAGCCTTCGCGAACAATCCGTTGATCTTCAACAATTGCAACTCGAATCATGGCAACATCCTCGGTGATGGCGGTTTTAGCGCCTTGCTATCAGCTAGCTATCAGCTTAACACGGGTCTCGCTTGACGTGATTATGCTATAATGGCGCTTATACGAGGGCCAAAAGCCCTTCTTTTTTGGATAAAAAACCCGCTTGCGGGGCTGTGGCTCCGGCCTGCACCTTGACTTCTTGCCAATCATCCACGCGAGCGCTGCAGCAGAAAGATCGTCGCACTATATATGTTTAGATCATTTTTTCGCTCATTTAGCCGCGATATTGGCATGGACTTAGGCACTGCCAATACTTTAGTCTATTTACGCGGCAAAGGCATTGTTATTTCTGAGCCATCGGTGGTGGCTATTGATAAACGCACTGGAATTCCCCAAGCTTTTGGCGCTGCGGCCAAGGCCATGGTCGGTAAAACCCCTGCCAATATTGTAGCAGTCCGCCCGCTCCGCGATGGTGTGATTGCCGATTTTGATGTTGTCGAAAAGATGATGAAGTATTTTTTCGACCAAGCCCATAAACATGTTGGCGCTAGCATCGCTGGCCGCCCACGCGTAATCGTCGGTGTGCCATCGGGCGTGACCGACGTGGAAAAACGCGCCGCCCGCGATGCCGCAATGAATGCTGGCGCTCGCGAAGCCTATGTGATCGAAGAACCAATGGCGGCGGCTGTTGGTGCAGGCTTGCCTGTGACCGAACCAACTGGCTCAATGGTTGTCGATATTGGCGGCGGTACAACGGAAGTGGCCGTTATCTCGCTGGGCGGGATTGTGATTAACCACTCGTTGCGCACCGCTGGCGACGAAATTGACGAGGCTGTGATTGCCTTCGCGCGGCGTGAATATAATTTGCTGATTGGCGAGCGCATGGCCGAGAAAGCCAAAATCGCCGCTGGCTCAGCCTATCCGCTTGAAGAAGAAATCAAAGTTACCCTACGGGGCCGCGATTTGCTAACAGGCTTGCCCAAAGCGATTGAAATTAGCAGCATTGAGTTGCGCGAAGGGATTGCTGGCCCAGTTGCCAATATTGTTTCTGAGGTGCGCACTGCCTTGGAAGAAACCCCGCCAGAATTGGTCGCCGATATTATGGAGCATGGCATTACCTTGGCTGGTGGTGGCTCGATGCTGCGTGGCCTTGATCGGCGGATCGCTGCTGAAACCAAAATGCCAGTGCATATCGCCGAAGATCCGTTATCGTGTGTGGCACGCGGCACAGGCAAAATGATCGAGGAATTTGATAAATACCGTGACACGATTCGGCGTTCGCAAGAATCGCGTCGCATCAAACGTGGGTAGTCATGTTAAGTCGCTCAGGCAACGCCCAACGGGCAACCAAGCTGATCGTTTGGCTGGCATGTTTTGTGGTTGTGCTGTTATTGCTCGATCAACAGGGGATTCTTACGCCAGTTACCGACAGTACGGCTCGCGTTTTGACTCCAGTTACCCGCACGCTGACGAATATTCGTTTAGCGATTAGCGATACCTTCGGCGGTATTTTTGGCTCGTCGCAAGCCGCCCAAGATTTGGCAGCCTTGCAAGAACGGGTCACCGAACTTGAAAACGAAAATGTCCAATTGCGCAGCGCTGCCGCTGAAAACACAACCTTGCGCCGCACTGCTGGCATGCGCGAACGCTATGGCTGGCGCACGGTGATTGGCAATGTGGTCAGTCGCTCCGCCGATGCTGGCAATCGGGTGATAAGCATCGATCGTGGTACGGTTGATGGCTTGGCCGTGGGCATGCCTGTGGTTTCACACGTCAATGGCAGCCCCGATGCGCTAATTGGCTTGGTCGATACGGTCAGCCAACATAATGCCACAGTTTTGCTCATTACCGATGCGCGTTCGGTGGTGAGCGGCCAGGTGTTATCGCAGGTAACCAGCGAACAAGAAAGCGGTAGCATCAGCCAACCAATGGGCGATGTGCTTGGTCAATGGCAACTTGGCTCACGCTTGATTATGCGCCATATCGATCGTGACGCTAAATTCAGCGTTGGCGACGATGTGTTGACCGCTGGTATTAGCAAAGCATTGGCCTTCGATGCACCTGCTGCACGGATTCCGCCCGATGTGCCGATTGGCCGTGTCAGCGCAATTCGCCCCGACGGCCACGGCCAACAAGCCGATATTGAACCATATTTTGATCCTGATGTAGTGCGGACTGTATGGATTATCGTCGGCGAAGATTAAGCGAACGGCTGCGCGGACAGCTTTGGTTGGCCCTGATCGTTGGATTAACCGTGATTATTCAGACAACGCTCTTGCCAACGATCTTTAATGCCCACTTAAATTTGGTGTTGTTGGCGGTGGTTTGTTGGACCTTGCTAGCCGATGCCGCTAAGGGTGCTGCCATCGCTATGTATGGTGGCTTGCTGATTGATGTGGTGGGCTACTCGCCGTTTGGCAGCCATGCCTTGGCTTTATTGCTGGTTACGTGGGTTTGTAGCCTTGCTGCCGAGCGCTTCCCACCCGATACATGGCCAACGTCGCTCTTACTAACCATCGGCTTGACCCCGCTATATCACTTAGTTACCCAAGTGTTTCGCGGTGGCACCGACGATTGGCTGAGTTGGGCGATTGTGGTGCTTGTGCCAGCCATGATTATCAATGCGATTGCGGTTTTGCCAACCTTCCTCGTTTTGCAATGGTGGAACGAGCGCAAAATCCGCCACTAAACTTTATCATCAAGGAGAACCCTATGCGCGGTCGCTTGATCGGCTTACGGGTCGTGAGCTTAATTATTTTTGTGGTCTTGCTCGCGCGATTGCAGCAATTGCAATTTGGCAGTAGCGCCGCAACTTCACGCGCTTCAATTGAGCAAAATATTACCCGCCGCGATTATGTTGCTCCCCAACGTGGCGAGATTTTTGCCAGCGATGGCACAACCCTGCTAGCAGCCTCGGTTCCCACCTCGATCTTGGGAATTCAAGCCGAATCGCTGCCGCGCAAACGCGCTGAGCGCAATGCGGTGTATATGCGGCTGAGTATGTTATTGCCTTTCAGCGATACCTTCACGCTCTCGCCAACCACTAAATTACAAGAAGATCCAGCTTTGGCCGCAGCAATTTATGGCATCTCGCCAATTTTGCCTGCCGATACCAACTTCGCGCCAGCGCAATCGATCACGGTGACCGTGCCCATGGGCAAGGCCTTGACCGCGCTGCAATTAAGCCAAGCCTATACCGATGTGATCACCCTGCAACCTGGGGTTGAAAAGGTACTAGCCAAAGCCAACCTGCCTGGCTATTTGGTTGTGCCAGTCGCCAAAAATATTCCTGATGATGTCGCCTTGGCGATTCGCGAAAATGCGCTGGCCTTGCCCGGCGTGCGGGTGGTCGATGGCTTCCAGCGCGATTACCCACTGAGTGCCGAAGTCCAATCGCTCTCGCATTTATTGGGCTATATGATTCGGATTAACGACAAGCAACTGGCTCGTTATAACCCCACCAATGATGCTGACGGCCCGCGCCAATATCTCGAAAGTGATTTGATTGGGGTCGATGGAATCGAAAATTATTACGAATCAACCTTGCGCGGCAAGTTGGGCACCAATCAAATTTCGGTTGATGTCTCGGATCGGATTGTCGGCGAGCCAACGGTGTTGCAGCCAATGGAAGATGGCAAAAATCTGATTTTGAATATTGATATGGATTTGCAGCGAGCCAGCGAAGCAATTTTACAAAAATGGCTCGATGTTGCCGATCAACGCCGCGTGCGCTTAGCCAACACGCCAGGCAAAGATCAAGCTAAATATGCCTCATACGACCCGATTAACAAAGGCGTGATTATGGTGATGGATGTCAACACAGGGGCGGTTTTAGCCTCGGTCAGCTTGCCAGCCTACGATAACAACGCCTTTAATCGCGGTGAGGTCGAGGAAATTACCGATTTATTTACCGATGAAGAAAACACGCCGTTGCTGCATCGGGCAATTGCTGGTAAATATCCACCTGGCTCGACCTTCAAGCAATTTACGGCTGCCGCTGCCTTAGATAGCGATATCATCAATCCTGGCACGCAGATTCAAGACCCTGGCTTTTTGATTGTGCGCAACGAATATAACGAAGCTTTGACCAACCAATATCCTAACTCCAACCGCCGCGCCAATGGCCTGATCAACGTTTCCGATGCTTTGAAAGTTTCATCGAACGTCTTTTTCAACACGGTTGCTG
Source organism: Herpetosiphon sp. (assembly GCF_003512625.1). NCBI lineage: Bacteria > Bacillati > Chloroflexota > Chloroflexia > Herpetosiphonales > Herpetosiphonaceae > Herpetosiphon > Herpetosiphon sp. Next base: position 15,152 of record NZ_DOPT01000002.1, read on the forward strand.
GCGGTACCGATTATGTTACCAATCTCAAACCAACCGATCCACAAATCAAAGGTGGCTTGGGGATTGATCGCTTGTATGAGACGGTTTCGGGCGAGTTTGGCTTCGATAAACTGACCGGGATCGATTTGCCAGGCGAAGATTCAGGGATTATTCCGAATAAAGAGTGGAAGAAACAGCGCCGCGAACGTTGGGGCGTTGGCGATACCTATATCGCCGCAATTGGTCAGGGCGATGTGCAAGTTACGCCATTGCAATTGCTACGGGCTACCGTCGCTACCGCCAATCGTGGTTCAGTCTATCAACCACAAGTTGTCAAAGCGATCACCGATTTGAACCGCACCGACACGATTACGCTGACCCCAGTGATTGAACACACGATTGAACTTGCACCTGAGCATTGGGCGATTATTCGTGAAGGCATGCGGCGCTCTGTCCGTGATCCCGATGCCTACAATCGGATCGCCAATGGCAATAACAAACCTGCAGGCGCAATTTTGACCGATCTTGATCGGCTGGATTTGGCGGGCAAAACTGGAACCGCCGAGTATGCCGAAGGGCCATATTTGCGTTCGCACTCGTGGTTTGTTGGCTTTGCGCCGTTCGATAATCCCAAAGTAGCAATTTTAGCGATGCTCGAAGGCACTGGCGATTTGGGCGACGGATCGGGGACACTGGCCTTGCCAGCGGTAGTTGATGTGCTACGAGCCTATAATGGCGAGGCCTTCCCCGATATTAATGGTAATTTGCCTGCGCCTGCTGCTGGCAGCACTGGCCAATAGAGGAAAAAACCAATGCAGTTAACCGTGGCACTTGCTCAAATCGATTTAGTGTTGGGCGATCGCGAAGCCAATTTAGCGACGGTGCGTCAACTTGCTGCGCGTGCCGAGATGGCAGGCGCAGCGCTGTTGGTGTTGCCAGAGTTATGGGGCACTGGCTATCTGCTGGAACAAGCCCACGAATTGAGCGATCCGCTCGGCAAGGGCTTGTTTGAAGAAGTCGCGGTTTTGGCGGCCCGCCATCATTTGGCGATTGTTGGCTCATTGCTGGAACGTGATGGCGAGCAGGTTTATAACACGGCCACGCTATATGATGCACAGGGCAAACGTCTCCATAGTTATCGCAAAACCCACCTGATTGGCTTGATGCAAGAAGATCGCTATCTGGCTGCTGGTCAGCAAGCCGAAGTTTTTGAAACTGCTTGGGGCACAAGTGCATGCGCCATTTGCTACGATTTACGCTTTCCTGAATTGTTTCGGCGTTACGCCTTGGCTGGCGCAGGAGTGATAATTATTCCAGCTGAATGGCCAACAGCGCGAATTGAGCATTGGCGTACCTTGCTTCGCGCACGGGCGATCGAAAACCAAGCTGTGGTCATCGCCTGTAATCGGGTTGGCAGCGACCGTGCTAATCAATTTGGTGGTCACTCCGTCGTGATTGACCCTTGGGGCAAGGTTTTGGTTGAGGGCGATGATCAAGCTGGCCTATTGACTGCAACTGTTGATCTTGCCAGCATTGCCAAAGCCCGCGACTTCCTGCCAGTCTTTCGTGATCGACGGGTTGAGTTGTACTAGAACTAGATATCAGGATGCAGAGGCAAGGAATCAGATTTTTTTAATCACCAAGTAAGGCTACAGACTATCGGCTATCGGAGATTGGATTAAAATACCAAAAATTGTTCCGATAGCCAAGTGCCTCCAGCCAATCGGCTATATCCTTCGTGGATCAATCACCAAACAAAAACGCCTATCGAGTAATTCGATAGGCGTTGGAAACCACGATCTTCGGCTTAGAATATGCCTTGGCCCCCACCAAGGATATTGCAAGGATCGTAGCGGTTCTTGGCGCGGCGGAAGTCGTTCCAGACATTGCCAAAGTGTTGCCGCCAGTCGTTTTGGTCGAACTCGATTGCCCCAATTGCGTAGCGGTTGCCACCAAGGTCGCGGTTGGTTTCAAACAACTCGCGATTGCTAGCCATCATGGCGTTGATCACCTCAGGAATATTTGGCGCGGTGCGCAAAATATCAAACAAGAAGACGATTTCGCCATCGGGTACGCGGAAGAATGGCTTGGTAAATTTGTTGGTCTTGACTGGATAGAGCAAGATTGGGCCTTGGCCAGTATCGTCGAGGGTCAAGGTTTCCAAGATATTGCCAACATATTGATTGACGTGGCGGCTCTTGACGAATACATCGAACCATGGGTGTGGCAAGAACCAAACACCGATTGAGCGTAAGAAGGCTTCGGTTGCTTCCAAGCGATTCAAGAACGCGAAATAGGTCGTATCCGAAATAACTTCTGTACCTTGGTTGTAGCTCAAATTACGCAACAAGCGGGTGTTGTTAGGCGTGTTGTTGGCTGAGAAATATTTGACTGCTTCGAGCATGAAGTTCCAGCCACCACCAGCCTTGGGTACGACTTGGCCTTCAACATAATCGAAGCGACCATCGCGAATCAAGCGGGTTTGATCGCCAGTAAAAGTTTCGATATCGTCATAGAACAGGTTGAAGACACGAGCATGGGTTTCGGCGCGAATCAATTTGAGCTTAGCCCGCACAATAATGGCAAATTGACCCAAGCCACCAAGCACCGATTCAAATAAATCTTTGTTGCGGTTTTTTGAACAGGTTTCTAAGTTACCTTCGCCGGTAACAACCGTCAATTCAATTACGTTGTCGATTTGCACACCATGTTGATGGCTGGCCCCGCCAATCCCGCCGACGCTCAATGTGCCACCGATTGATAGCTCAATATAATCGGTCATCACAGGTGGGGTTAGGCCTTCGGCCAAGGTGCTATCAAGCAGTTGATGCCATTTCAATCCAGCATCAGCAATGACATAATCGCGGCCAATTTCATGAATCGCGTTCATGGTACTCATATCGATCACCACCCCGCCTTGAATTTGGGGCTGACCATAGGTGGAGTGACCTTGACCACGACCTGAGATTTTAATATTGTTATTTTTGGCAAAGCGAACGAGGCGCACAATATCATTGACTGAGCCAGGTTTGAGCACAGCATTGGGAGTACGGTGAATAATATGACCGTAATCATCGGCTGCTTCGGCGCGGGTGGCGGCATCGGTGTACAACACACCATCGAACGTTGGGAAATTTGGCGCGAGTTGCTCGGCGGCGTGGGCTGAAGTGACCCACGAACTAGTAGCACGGTCAAAACCAACTACCACAGCACCTGCAACGAGACTTTTCAAGAATGTACGGCGGCTAAGTTGCGTCATAACGTCCCTCGTTTTCGGTTAAAAAAGACTGACCGCAAATTCACCACCTATTAGCTATGACGTAGGGCTGGAATGAGGTGTCAAGTGTGAATCTGCGAGTCAGCTTTTGCATCTGTCCTGACTGCATATACTGTATTAGATGTCAGTACTAGGCTCAATAGGCCAATAGTCTATGCTTTACATAGGCTGAATACGGTACTTGAGGGTACGCAGGGCTGTCGAGAGCGCTTCTTGTAAATCGCTGGTGGTTTGAAAAATCGAAAGATCAATTCCAAGGCTTACGACAACTTGGGCAACATCAGGGGTCATGCCACATAAAATAACGCCAGCACCAAGCAAATTACACGATTGCGCTGCCCGAATCAGCACATTGGCCACTTGGGTATCAATTAATGAAACCGCCGTAATATCCAAAATCACGACACTCGCTCGCGTGCGCACGACATGCTCCAACAAGAGCGCAATCATGCGTTGAGCGCGATTGCTATCGATTGCACCGATCAATGGCATCAACACCACGTTGGTAAAAATATTAAGAATCGGGGTTGAAATTTCATCGATCGTATACAGCAGTCGTTCTTCGGTTTCGCGGGCTGCCTTCAACTCGGCTAGCCGAGCTTCAAGCTCCGCCAGGTGTTTTTGATCCTGTTCGCGGGAGAGCGCAAGCTCTTTGCTGACTCGATTGACCATATTGGCCAAAATTCCGAGTTCATCGCGACGATCAAGCACAAGATGTTCAGCAGCCTCGCCTTGAATAACTTTGCGCAACGTACTGCCAATCGTGCGAATTAGCGCCCGATCTTCACGTGAAAGTCGTGATTGGTTGGTCGATGCTGGAGGCGTTGGTTGCTCTGGGCGCTCTGGTTGATCCATAGGATTTATTTCCAAGAAACATGTAACTCGCAGAAGGCATCGCCATTGCGGATACACTTAGAATGGTTCATTTGAACATCGCGGGCATCGAAGCACTCCAGCGCTCCTTGCATTGCCCCTTGTTCAAACATACAATTGTAGGGTTGTTCCATTTCAATGATTGCGGTTTTATCGCCAGTCATGCGGGTGCGCCATTCGCCACCATCGCCACGAGTTGCATACACCCACATCATTGGAATGGTTGTAATCACATCTTCGGGCTTTTGAATGCCAACTGCCCGAAATTGGGTTTCCATCGAATAATAGATGTTCTTGCCAACATCGACCACCAAGGCTGGATCTTGATCTTCGAAGCTGTTGAGCATGGTTTCTAATAGTTGGCCATGATACCATGCCTCAGGATCAATCTCATCCAAGACATCGAGCATCTCTGGTGAACAATGTTCGGAGGCGGTTGTTGAAATTAATAAGAAAATACCACCTTGCGTTAATGGCGGGCCACTCCGATCTTGACCAGGATCAGCATACACAGTCAGGTCAAATGGTGCGTGTCGTTCAAAACGATACATAGGGTGCCTTTCAGTTGCAATGGGGGTGAGAGCCTGAACATTGCCATTATACGCGTTCTTGCAGCATTTCCTGAACTGAATTTTAGCCATTTATTAGTTATGTTTTCCTATTTTTTTGCTAGTACGGGTGAGCTTTTAGGTGTTATATCAGGGGATATAGGCCGTTTTAGTCCACCTTTGGGGGGATTTTTTCCATGAATTCTGACTACGAGTTACAATCTCGCCATGAGATGGTGCAAATTGGCCGCTGGCTCTATGAACGCGGCTGGACTCCTTCGTATAGCGGCAATTTTTCGGTATTGCTCGATCAACAACGCATTTTGACCACACCCACGGGCTATTGCAAAGGTCTGCTTCAGCCTGACGATTTAATTATCGTTGATCGTCAGGGAGTCCCGCTCGACCCACAGACCCCCTTACCTTCGAGTGAATTGTTGATGCACTTGGCGGTCTATGCGGTGCGCCCCGATGTTCGCGCTTGTGTCCATGCTCATCCACCACGAACGATAGCTTGTAGTATTGCTGGTATCGAGCTGACCCAGCCACTTTTAGAGGATATTATTCTGACCTTGGGCAAAATTCCAACTGTGCCTTATGCTCGCACTGGTACAGCAGCGCTGGGCGAGGCAATCAAGCCGTTTATTTGTGATCACGATGCGGTGGTGTTAGACCACCATGGTTCGTTGACCGTTGCTAGTAGCCTGACCAAAGCTTTTCACCGAACTGAGCAGGTTGAACAAGCCGCTACAATTATTTCGACGGCGCTGAGCATAGGCAGCTTGCAACCCTTGGCTCCTGAACACGTAGCGGATTTGTTGGCGGCACGGCGTGCTTGTGGTGGTAATCCAAAGGCTGAGCCTACGATCAGCAATGGTTAACCATGGAGTTAGCCCATGTGACCCCAAGCAGATTAGGCTGTTGGTACTAGCTTTGCTATTGGCATCGGTTGATCTGCATGCTATTTTGTGCTATGTTTGCGCTGATAAAACTGCTGCGGTTCCACTATGACCCAACGTACTCGTAAACCCACGCTGAAAAATCGGGTGGAAGCCCTCGAGGCTGAACGCCATCAAACCCAACGTGCTCTCGATGCGCTCTATCGCATTGGGCTAGCTTGTCGTGGGCAGCAAGATTCGTTCGAGTTGTTGCGCACCATTTATCAAGAATTGCAGACAGTTTGGAATTTTGATGCCTGTTTTATTGCCCTCTCCGACCAATACGACGATAGCGCGTATCGTATCGCGATGTTGGCCGATGAGGGCGTGATTGAATTTAGTGAGCATGATCCAATTGGCCCATTGACTGGCTATCTGATTCGCCAACGTCAGCCCTTGCTCTTTCGTGATTTGGCGATTGAACGTGAGACGATTGGCTTACCGCGCCTTTTGCAATTTGGCAGCGATAAGCTTTCGCGCGGCTGGATGGGCGTACCATTAGTTATTGGTACTTCGGCCTTGGGCGTGATTTCGCTGCAAAGTTACACCGTTGGCGCATTCGATGAGACAGATCTTGATCTGTTGACCCGGATTGCTAATTCGATGGCAGTGGCGCTGGAAAATGCCCTGCTCTCGCATCGTCAGGCTGAATTAACTGGCTCGTTGGAACGTCAAATCGAGCTGCGTAACGCCGATCTATTTGTGATCAGTGATATTGCGGCGATGTTGACTCAGCAATTGCCATTGACTGAGATGTTTGGCCTAGCGCTCGATTTTATGCTGGAGTTGATGCATCTCAACGCTGGCGTGGTGTGTTCGCTGAGCGGGAGCGAGCTTCAGCCAATTGTTCAGCGTGGCATGCAACATGGCAGCCTGCCTGAATCGTTTGCGCCGCTTGATTCAATTTTTGGGGTTGCGATTAGTAGCAATTCGGCGATTGTCGATAATCATACTCACTCCAAATATTGGCAAATGGCACAACTCAGCCATCTCGGCACAACCCTCGCCATCCCTTTGCGCCGCCATGAAACCGTGATCGGTGTCTTGATGGTTGGCCAAACTGAGCAACGCGCCTTCAAAACTGAAGAAGTTGAGTTGTTGCAAGTGGTCAGCAATCAATTGGCTTTGGCCTTGGAGCATGGCAATATTTTGGCCCAACAACGTCGCCAAATTGCTGAACTAGAGGCCTTGAGTGCGATCAGTACGGCAACCGTTCGAGCGCTCAATCTCTCAACCTTGTTGCATCAATTAAATGATGCAATTCGCTCGTTCTTGCCAGTCGATGTGTTTTATATGGCGATTTACGACCCTGAGCGCCAATTATTGACTGATAGCATTGCGATTGAGGATGAGAATGAGGCGACTTACCTGAGCGAAGAGGCGATGCCGCGCAAAGGTTCGTTTACCGATTGGGTGCTGAGCAAATGTGAACCATTGTTTTTGCGCCATGTTTCACGCGATATTCGCCATTACCCAACCATTATTCGGCGCACGATCAAAGGTTCGCCCTCGGAAAGTTGGCTGGGCGTGCCAATGCTCGATGCCAATCGCCGTCCTTTGGGCGTGATCGCCATTCAAAATTATCGCCCCTATGCCTTCAGCGATCGCGATCGCTTTTTTATGCAATCGGTCGCCAGCCAAGTTAGCTTACATGTGTTGAATGTGCAGTTGTATCAGCAGCGCGAACGCCAATTGGCTGAACTGAATGCCTTGCAACGGATCAGTAGTTTGCTCGGCTCAACCCTCGAAATTGAGGCCATGCTGCGGGCAATCGATGCTGTGCTCACTGAATTTTTGCATATTGATGGCTTTTTTGTGATGCTCAATCATCCCCAAAGCCACATGGTCGAGGCGGTCTATGCCTTGAATCGCGAGGGCGAGGGTGATTTTCGTTGGATGATCGGCCTGATTCCGCCCGAGCACACACCAACGTGGGAAGTGTTGCACACTCGCAAGCCGTTGCGCTTTGGTGATATTTCACAAGAAACCTCGACTGAGGTTGCCCCCGAAGATAACGAAGTGCGTATTTCGTCGGATCGAACGAAGGCTTGGCTGGGCGTGCCGCTCAACGATCAAACAACCAATGTGATTGGGCTGATTGCGATTCAAAGTTTTCAAGCCAATGTGTTTAGCAATCGCGATGAGCAATTTATGGCGCAGGTCGGCCAACAACTGACTTTAGCAATTCAAAATGCGCGGCTGTTTGCGCAACGCGAACGTCAATTGGCCGAACTCAATACCTTGAAATTGGTTGGCGAATTGCTTAATCGCACCATGGATATCCACGAAATGTTCCGTGGCTTGAATCCATTATTGACTTCGTTTCTCAAAATCGATGGCTTTTATATCTTATTAAACAACCCCCAAACGTATGTGATCGAAGATTTATGCGTGGTTGAGCGTGGCGAGTTGCTCGATTATGGCTCGATGATCGGTACATCGCTGCCGCTCAATACACCGACAGCCTGGATTTTGCGCAATGGTAAAGCGCTGCGTTTCAACAATACAATTACCGATATTCCCAAACTGTATCCCGAGTTGAAAACGGTGCAGGTCAATGATGAAGTCGCCTTGTCGTGGCTTGGCACACCCTTGATCAACCACCGTGGCGAGGTTTTGGGCGCGATCACCACGCAATCGATGAATGCTAGCCATTTCAGCGAGAGCGATGAGCAATTTATGCTGCAAGTGGCGCATCAATTGGGCTTGGCAATTCAAAATGCTCGTTCATTTGCCCAACGCGAGCGCCAGTTGGCTGAGCTTGATGCCCAACAAGGCATCACCCAATTGGTCACTTCGACCCTTGATTTATATGAAATGCTACGCTCGATGGATTTGGTGTTGCGTAGTTTTCTGAATGCCGATGCCTTCCAAGTGGTGATTGGCAACGCTGATCGGGTGGAAACGGCGGTAGTTTTAGAAGAAGGCAAGGAAGTTGAAACGGCGGTGATTGGCCATCCTTTGCCCGAAGGCTCACTGACGCGCTGGACCTATCTGCATGTCAAGCCGCTGCGCATGAACGATATTTATCGCGATTGGGCGCTCTATCCCGATTTGCAGGAGCCGCCGGTTCCGACCAACTCTGGGTTTATGCACTCGTGGCTGAGCGTCCCGCTGATCGCCTCGGATCAGCCGTTGGGTGTGCTAGCAGTGCGGGCAACGCGACCAGCGGCCTTTGGCCCAAGTGATGAGCAATTTTTGTTTAATGTCGGTCGCCAGCTGGCGCTGAGTGTGCGCAATGCCCGCTTGTATGCGGCTGAACAAACTGCCCACCGCACTGCCGAAACTATGCGCGAAATTGCCCGCGTGCTCAACACCACCTTCAATCCCGATGAAGTGCTCGATTTGATTTTGCGTGAATTGCGCAAGGTAATCACCTTTGACTCAACCTCGGTCATGCTCCCATCGAATAATTTGCTGCGGATTGTTGCGCGGCAAGCCCAAGATGAGCAGTTGGCGGTCGAATGGCGCGAATTGACCTTCCCGCTTGATCAGACCAGTGGTGCGGGACGGGTGATGTTGAGCGGTCAGCCGTTGGTGGTTCCCGATACCGTCAGCGATCCGCAATGGACGCGCTCGCCGATGCCAAGTGTGGTGCGCTCGTGGATTGGCGTGCCGTTGATCAGCAAGGGCGTGGTACTCGGCGTGCTGAATATTAATTCGTTACAACCCAACGCCTTTACCCAAAGTGATACTGATTTGGCGATGACCTTCGCCAACCAAGCAGCAACAGCGCTTGAGCATGCGCGGCTCTACCAAGAATCAGTTACGCGGGTTGAGCAAGAACTAGAAATTGCCCGCCAAATTCAGAGCAACTTGTTTCCACGTAGCTTGCCTGTGGCCCAAGGCGTGGAGTTGGCGGCCTTGTGTTTGCCAGCCCGCGAAACTGGCGGCGATTTCTACGAGGTAACCGAGTTGCGTGATGGTCGCTGGGCTTTGATGGTTGGCGATGCTTCGGGCAAGAGCATTCCTGGGGCAATGTTGATGGCGGTGGCACGTTCGATTGTGCGCTCGGAAGCATGGGATCACGAGATACCGCAAATTGTGATGCAGGAAACCAATCGCTGGGTAACCATGGATATTCCACGACATACTTTTGTGGCCTTAGCCTATGCAACCTTTGATACGCTTGATTATAGTTTGGCCTTGGCGAATGCTGGCCAACTCGACCCGATTATTCGCCGCGCTAATGGCGATTTGGAATATGCGACCGCGCCAGGCCCACACTTTCCGCTGGGCATTATGGCCAACACACCCTATGAAACGGCCAGCTATCAGCTTGAACCCAACGATATGGTGCTGTTCTACACCGATGGTGTGGTTGAATCGAAAAATACCAGCGGCGAGATGTGGGGCTTCGATCGCTTCGAGACCTTGCTGCGCGAACACGATCATAGCCTGACCAGCGCTGAATGGGTGAATTTAGTGATCGACGAAATTAATCAATTTATCGGCGATCACCCGCAACACGACGATATTACCCTGGTGGCGCTCAAAGTTGCTGGCGCTTAATTATGATGTGGCATGGTGATGGTAAAAATCGTGCCTGTTGTTGAATTACTGACCACGCCAATTTCCCCTTCGTGAGCTTCAACTGCTAATTTGCAAAAATACAAACCCAAGCCCGTGCTACGTTGGCGGGTATGATTCTGCTCATTCAAAATCGTAAAGCGATCAAATAACGATGCTTGCAACGCTTCGGGGATGCCGGGGCCGTTATCAGCTACTTGGAAGGTAATTTGGCTATCAGCTTGGTAGGCAATTAATTTAATTTCAGTTTGAATTGGCGTATGCTTGATTGCGTTTGATAGCAAATTGCTCAACACCCGCCGCATCAAATCGCCATCGATCGTCGCGTACAACTCAGGGTCGGCCTGAATCGAGATAATTTTGGCCTCTTGCTCAGCCCATGAACGCAACTCATTGGCCACATTATGCAAGAGCGGAGCGATTGGCACATGCTCACGGTTGATGCTCATATGGCCTTCCTGCAACCGCGCTGTATCCAACAAATCGGAAACTAAGCCTACCAATGTGCGTGATGAACGCCGAGCGCCCTCGACCAATTCGCGTTGGCTCTCTGGCAGTGCTTGGCGACGCAACAAATCAAGATAATTAATAATTACGGTCAGCGGATTTTTGAGATCGTGCACAACCATCTGATTCATCTGTTCGCGCAGTTGCTCACTGCGTTGCAATTGTTGATGCTCAGTTTGCAGAGCACTATACAAGCGACTATTGGTAATACCTGTGGCAAGATGCGCCGCAACCGATTGCAACACGCCCTCACTGCGGGCATCGATAGCTTGATCGGCATTCAATTGCAGAAATAAAATTCCAATTAACTGAGTATGGTGTTGTAATGGAACCAAGTAGGCTGGTTGTAGATTGACCGCCAAAGGCTTGAGCGGCCCGGTTAGAGCGCTGATATAGGGCAAATCGGTGACTGTCAGCCATTCCATTGGAAATGCGCTGAGCGGCAGGCTCAGGCTCTGGTGCGATGGCTCACCTTTGATCAAATAGTGTTGAGCCTGAATTTGCAACTGCTCAGCCTCAAGCAAGCCAACTGCGGCCAAGGCTGGCTGCAACATATTTGCCAAGCTGGCGATGACCCGACTGATCAAGGCATCGGCTTCGAGTTCAAGCGTCACCGTATGGCTAATATCGACCAAGGCTTGCAAACGGCGACCCTGCTCACGATCCTGCTCGACCAAGCCTACGGCATGCTGCAATAAATCAAGCTGATCTTCGGCGAGGGCAAAGCGTTGGCTCAGCTCACGGCGTAAATGTTGGCTCGCTGTGCGGTCGCCTGCCTCAAAGGCATTCAACAATTGGCTCATGGCATTTTGAAAGCCTGCTTGTTGGCGTTGCAGAGTGCTATTGAGCAACAAACCCTCAACCGCGCTGGTCAATGAGCCAGTTCGTTCAACCCCGCGAATTACGCCATAGGTAATTGTGCCAATCGCCGCCAGCAACAAAACGTGATAGCTCCAAAACGAAAGCTGCCAAAGCTCGCCATACAACGCAGCCAAGGCCGTTTCCGCCAAGAGAATCGCCGCAATCACAAAGGTTGCGAGTGGCAGGGTTGGAGTTTCACGCCATTGTTTACCATAAAACCAAGCCGTCCAGCCAAAGAGCGCCACGGTTAGCCAAACCACAAACGGAAAGATTGTTGGGGCCAAACTACGCATTTGGCTATGCAGGGAATGCGGGTTGGTGGCGCTGGTTGGTTGCGGTGTGCCCAGTGGCGCGGCAATACTCTCATCGTCGCCATAGCCATAATCATATGTATCGCCATACTTTGATTGGCTGCTTTGGGTTGGCTGGGTGGTTGCGACTGACGTAGGATCAGCTTCATCGCCATACCCATACTCATCGCCATATTCGTCGTAGCCATTTTGACTAACTTGGCCAGCTTGGGTCGTTGGGGCTTGAATTGCTGGCATCACGGTAGTGGGAATATATACCAACATCAACCCAGCATAGGCCAGCCAGAGGCCGCTGCCAAGCGCCAACCAACGCCCCCACCAGCGAATCAAACCCTCGGCAAGCCGCTGGCTCATGCTCAAGGCAAAAATGATGGCCGCCACCAACAGCGCCAACGGGGTTGACCACTGGGTTGCGACCGAGGTATTTTCAAACATCACGCCAGGCGTGGCGATCGCATGAATAAGAAACATCAGCGACATGGCCAAAAAGCCAAAACCAAGCATTAATGCTCGGCCATCGCGTCGCACCAAGGCTGCCCGAATTACTAGGCCAATCATCAAAAGACCAACCAGCAAGGCACTAGTAACAATCCAAAAATGGCCAGCTGGCGATTGAATCCGCAGATCGAGCGCAGGAAACAGCCGCAGGATAATCAGCAGAATTGGGCCTAACGCCAGCCCGCCGATCAAACTCCATGCAATTGTTGGTTTGGGCTTGTTTGCTTGCGCCATACACATACCTTGTCTAAAATCGCTAGGCCTATTATAGAGCCAAACCCTAGCGGTGGTACATTACATTTAAATGATGATAGTCCAAATCCCACAAATGGTTTCACCCCTAGGGGGGATTTTGCCCAATTTAGGATTCTCTCATCTTGGTAAAAATTGGTTTGCGGGCCTGTTCATACCTTGTGGATAAGCAAGTTTTGCACCGTTATAATCTGCTAAATAGCCAACGATGAGACCTCGTTTTTTAGCCGCACTTTCCATAAAAAATACTACATCTAGTGTTGACAGCTAAAAAAACATACTATATATTGGATTGCATCAAACTCCGTTGAACACATTCAACCACCTTTAAAATATGCACTTACCTATGCGTTATTAGTTGTAACGCATATTTTTCGAGTTTGTACAGTAAGTCGGGCTGCTAGGCTCTACTTGCTGTTTTTTAATGGGAAGGCTCACTCTCTAGGTATTCATGGTTGCCCCAATGCAACCAAATTAAATCGATTGCTCTGCGCCTCTGCGTTAAAGCTAATTTAAATCTTGCTATCAACGGGAACAATCACATTTTGATTGCACCCTTAATTTTTTGTTGTCTTTATTTTGGATGTTTGAAAGGACTTGGTTATGACGGAACAGGTCACGTTGACCCCGCTCGATGACCGCCAAGTAGCGCCGCCAACCACAATCATCAAGCGTGATGGTCGTGAGGTGACGTTTGATGTGGCGCGGATTGAACGCGCTTTGACCCGCTGTTTTGCTGGTTTAGGCCGTCAACCGCATACCACCGTTGCCGAATTGGCTCAGCGCGTGGTCAATATTTTGGCTGCCAAATATACCACGACTCCAACCGTCGAGGCCGTGCAAGATACGGTTGAGGTGATGTTGCAAGCTGCTGGCGAGTTTGAAGCTGCCAAGAGCTATATTCTCTATCGCGCCGAGCATGCCAAAAAGCGAGAGCAACGCCCTGTCCCAGAAGCAATTCGCCATGCGTTTGCCGAATCTGATCAATATTTTCCCTCGCCATTGCAAAAATTCCAATTCTTCGATAAATACTCGCGCTTCGATTACGATTTAGGTCGCCGCGAAACTTGGATCGAAACAGTCGATCGCTCGGTTAATTTCTTGCGCGAAATTTCCGACAATAAACTTGATGATGCCGATTACAACCGCGTGCGCCAAGCTATTCTCGAAATGCGGGCGATGCCTTCGATGCGCTTGTTGGCGATGGCGGGGCCGGCTGCCCGCCGCAACAATATTGCCATCTATAACTGCTCGTATTTACCAGTTGATAGCATCGACTCATTTGTTGAAGCGTTGATTATTTCGATGAGCGGTTGTGGCGTGGGTTTCTCAGTCGAACATAAGTACATCGAGCAATTCCCTCGGGTCAAGCGTCAATCTGGCGCACCAGCTACCCAATATGTGGTCGAAGATTCGGCTGAGGGCTGGGCTGACGCACTGCGCTTTGGCTTAGAAACCTGGTTCGCTGGCAATGATGTAACCTTTGATCTTTCGCAATTACGGCCTGCTGGCGCTCCCTTGCGGATCAAAGGTGGCCGTGCTTCTGGGCCTGAACCGTTCCGCCAAATGCTCGATTTTGCCCGCTCACGGATTTTGGCTCGTCAAGGCTCGTTCCTACGCTCAATCGATGCCCACGACATTATGTGCTCGGTTGGCAATGCAGCGGTCAGCGGCGGCGTGCGACGCACAGCAATGATCAGTCTGTTCGATTATGATGATCACGATATGCTGACCGCCAAAGATGGCGATTTCGACCGCGAAAATAGCCAACGCTGGAACGCCAACAACTCAGCAGTTTGGCCAGCAAGTGGCTTGACCCAACTCGAAATTATTGAGCAAGTCTTGGCGATGGTTAAATCTGGTCGCGGCGAACCAGGGATCTTCAATCGCCAAAGCGCGATCGATATGCGCCCAAGCCGCCGTAAGCCCGCCGAATTTGGCACGAATCCATGCGGCGAAATTATTCTGCGGCCTTACCAGTTTTGTAATTTGACGGCAGCGGTCGCCCGCGCCGACGATACCTTTGAAACCTTGCGCGAAAAAGTCGAGGTAGCCACGATTATCGGCACAATCCAATCGATGGCGACCCACTTCCCAGGCTTGCGACCTCAGTGGTCGGAAAACTGCCAAGAAGAACGCTTGCTTGGCGTAGATATCACTGGCCAAATGGATAGCAAAGTCGCACAAGATCCCGAGGTTCAGCGCCGTTTGCTGGAAATTGCGGTCGAAGTCAACCGCGAGTATGCCGAAAAGTTGGGCATTAATCAATCGGTATCGATCACCTGTGTTAAGCCAAGTGGCAATAGCAGCCAACTGCTTGATTGTGCTTCGGGCTTGCACTCACGTTGGGCACCTTATTACATTCGCAACGTGCGGGTCAGCACCCACTCGCCAATTTACAAAGTGCTGCGTGATGCAGGCGTGCCGATGGACCCTGAAAATGGCCAAACCCGTGATGATGCCACGACTTGGGTGGTGCACTTCCCAGTCAAAGCACCCGAAAATGCCATCACGCGCAACAGCCGTGGGGCGATTGAGCAATGTAACTATTGGTTGCAAAACAAACTCAATTGGACTGAGCACAATCCATCGGTGACGATTACCTACAAGCCCGATGAAGTCATGGAAGTCATGAAATGGATTTGGGAAAACCGCGAGGTGATTGGTGGGATGGCCTTCTTGCCATCGTTTGATGCCAATTATGCCCAAATGCCGTATGTGGAGATTGGCCGCGAAGAATACGAAAAACTGGCGGCAGAATTCCCGCCAATCGACTTCTCGAAAGTCTATCGCTACGAAGAAGAAGATTTGACCACGGCAGCCCAAGAATTGGCCTGTATGTCAGGCGCTTGCGAAATCGATTTCTTGTAAATTGAATATTCTACCGCTAGAAACAATGAAGGTCGGGATTCCCCGACCTTCATTGTTTCTTATTCCTTACCGCCGACTGAGAGTAGCATCAGCGGGCTAACTTGGAGCGCATTAGCGATTTTCTCAAGGTTCTCGCGGTCGATGCGCTTCGATTCATCGTGCCACAGTTTGCGAACCGTTTCAGGGTTGACTTTGGCAGCGTCGGCCAGTGATGTGATGTTGAACCCCTTTTGTTGCGCCACTTCGCGTAGCACTACCCGAATCCGTTGCATAAAACATCCCTCCACGAGATAAAATACCAACACACACTGCGATTATACAACCGTTCTACTTGGCGCTATGCACATATCCTGATAGGACGAAAGTCGCCAATTTTGGCTATAATGCATCCCCATAAGTAGGGAAGCCATGTGGGATAGCATGGTGTAGATCGCAGGCCTAACATGCTCGATTAGGCTTGGTAAGTTGGTAGGAATTAAATGATTCACGTTGCTGATTTAATCGCTGCTGGAGCGCATATCGCCCAAGCTGGCGACCACATACAATGGTCAGGCTGGGCCTATGACTCACGCCTAGCCCAAACTGGTAATTTGTTTATTGCGCTCCAAACAGCGCGGGCCGATGGCCATGGTTTTATTCGCGATGCAATTGCCGCTGGCGCAACCGGAGTGGTCTGTCAATATGCACCTAGTGTCATTCCTGCATCGATTACCGTGATAATTTGTAACGATCCTTTAATCTTATTGCGCAGTTGGGCCAAAGCTCAGTTTGCCAAACACGCGCCACGCACGGTAGCAATTACTGGCAGCGTTGGCAAAACCTCAACCAAACGAGCGATTGCCCAGGTGTTGGCAAGCCGCTACTCGGTGTTGCGTAGCCCACGTTCGTTCAATGCCGATTTAGGCTTATCGGTGACCATGGCCGAGCTTGCGGCTCAGCAATGGGCAGTTTTAGAGTTTGGGGCTGATCACCCAGGCGAAATTGCCCAGTTGTGCCAGCTTTTCCCCCCCGAGATTGGGATTGTCACCAATGTTGGTTCGGCTCATTTGGGGGCATTTGGCTCACAAGCCGCGATTGCCCACGAAAAAGCCGCGATTATTCAACAGTTACCCGCCCACGGTTACGCAATCTTGAATGGCGACGATCCTCTTGTGGCTGCAATGGCTGAACGAACGCACGCTCGCCTTCTGCGGGTTGGGCAGAATGCAGCGTGTGAGATTCGTTGGGGCAATGTGACCAGCACCGTTCAGTCAACCCAATTCACTATCCACATACCTGAACATGCCCCTGAATGTATTCAACTCTTAGCAAGTGGCGTGCCAAGTGTTCAGGCCGCCGCTTTTGCAATTGCCGTGGGCTATGTTGCTGGCTTGAGTTTGGCCGAGATGCGCGAAGCCTTGGCTGATTTGCGCCCAGCCCATGGCCGTTTTAATCCGTTGGTTGGGCGTAATGGCGCGACGATTATTGATGATACCTTTAATGCTGCGCCCGAATCGGTGTATGCAGCCCTGCAAACGCTTGGTTCGTTGCCCGCCCGCCGCCGGATTGCGATCCTCGGCGATATGGCTGAATTAGGCGCTGCTAGTGCTCGCTTTCATCAACAAGCGGGCCAAATTGCTGCCCAACATGCCGATTTACTGATTACTAAAGGCGACCAAGCAGCGCTTGCTGCTACCAGTGCCCGTGAAGCAAGCGCAACTTACGGTTATCAAATTAACACCATGAGCGTGCATAGTGCGGCGGCGGTGTTGGCGGCTGTCCCAACCGATCTTGGTGCAGGCGATTTGGTGTTGGTCAAGGGGGCGGCTGAATCGCGAATGGAACATGTCGTCGCAGGCTTGTTGGCTCCTGAAGCTGATCCACGGCAGGTGTTGGTGCGCCAAGAGCATGTTTGGCGCACTGTACGCATTGGCCTGCCCGATCGGCCCACAACGGTGCGAATTGATCTTGATGCTTTGGCGAGCAATGTGCAAGCTATTCGGCAGGCCGTCGGCGTACCTGTAATGGCAGTGCTCAAAGCCGATGCCTATGGCCATGGTGCAGTTCGTTCAGCTCGCACCGTTTTATTAAATGGGGCAAGCTCGTTGGCGGTAGCAACTTTAGGCGAAGCCCTGCACTTGCGCCAAGCTGATATTGCCGCGCCAATCTTGATTTTGGGCTATACCCCAACCTGGCAAATGCGCGAAGCATTGCTCAATCGGATCAGCGTAGCATTATTTGATCGCCATGTCGCTCAATCGTTGCATGAACAGGCCTTGGCTTTGGGATTGAAAGCCCAAGTACACATCAAAATTGATACAGGCATGGCACGATTGGGCTTGGCAGTTGAGCAAGCGGTGGATTTTATCGAATGGTTGCAAGGCTTGGCGGGCATCGAAGTTGTCGGCATTTTCACCCATTTTGCCAACGCCGATGAGGCTGATGCAAGCTTTTTTGGCTTGCAACTGCAACGTTTTCAAACGCTGCTTGATCAATTAACCCAGCGTGGATTACGACCGCCAGTGGTGCATGCCGCTAATAGTGCTGCGGCCATGGTGCATCCAAGTGCTCGCTATGATATGGTGAGAGCGGGGATTGCCTTGTATGGCATCGACCCAAGCAGCGATGTACATTTGAATCTCCAGCCAGTTTTGGAATTCCAGACTGAGGTAGCTCAAGTGCGTGAGTTGCCAGCAGGCAGCCCAATTTCATATGGCTGTACCTTTGTCACCAGCCGCATCTCGCGGATTGCCACAATTCCGGTGGGCTATGCCGATGGATTTCGGCGTGCGCCCCAGCCTTGGCGCGAAGTGCTGATTCATGGTCAGCGCGTGCCAGTCGTCGGGCGGGTGTGTATGGATTATGCCATGATCGATGTAACTGAGCTTGATTCTGTGCAACGCGGCGATCAGGTGGTACTGATCGGGCAACAGGGCACAGATCGAATTCGCGCTGAGGAAGTGGCTGAGTGGTTGGGCACGAATGCCTATGAAGTGGTTTCGGCAATCTTGCCACGCGTGCCCCGTGAGCCAGTCGAGCATTTTGCCGAGCGCTAAACGAGGGGTCAGGGATAGAGATCGTTAACCACGAAGGACACGAAGCGCACGAAGGTTGGATATATCGTCCTATTCCGTTTAGCGGCAACTCAAACATACCACCTAGTTAATCTTTGCGATCTTCGTGTTCTTCGCGGTTTCGATACTCTCTGTTCTTTGCTCTATGTTCTGGTTTACGCTTCAATTGGCAGGTAGCGGGTGGCTTGATTGCTATTGAACGAGGCGCTTTCGCGTTCGTACAAACCGCTGACCACCGCCGAAGCCATCACTTCATGGACCAATGGTCGAACTCGTTCATGCTTGATGATCAAGCGTGGGTTGGCGATGCGCAAGGCCATCGTTATATCGTAGGCGGTAAACATTTGGCCTGCGGTAATCCAATTGCCAATTTGTTCAGCGATTAATAAACTTAACGCCTGATCATCAACAGCGTGCCAATCGTCGTCATCGTTGCCATGAACCACCGTTTGGGCTGCTGGTGCAGTAACGCGGCGTTGGCGGCTACGGCGTGGCGTTGGCGGGTTGGTCAGCGTGGCATCGTGGGGGAAAACGCGATAAGCCCGATGCAACGAAACCGCTACAATCAACACTGGTTGGGGATTGGCTAATTGCGGCGGATTGCCCCCAACCACATCATAAACATTGCGCACCCCAATGACCATGCCACGTCGTACTCGCCCCATATTTTGGGTGGTTGGCGTACTGCCTGGGCCTTTTGATTGTTTGCTGACAATAATTTGAAATTCAACCCAATCACCGAGTTGCATAGAAGCCTCCAAAGTTAATAGTGTCGTTTTTAGCGATCGAAAAGCACCAAATAGCGTAAGGTTTGTTGGGCTGATTGATAGACAATAAATTCATCGTATTGCAGTTTGCCGGCCCAAGCGACAGTATGTTGAGCCTTACCCCAAACCGAATCGAAGCCCTTGGGCGCAGCCCGAAAATCGCTCTGGGCAGTTGGCGCAACATATGGATTGCCCAAAGCCACATCGGCCAAAAAGAGAAACATCGGGCGATTACGCCGCCGCACCGAGCAATAATTGGTTGATTTGGTGGCCTTATTGGCGAAATAAATGCCGTGGCCAAACATGCGCCCATTCGAGGGAGTGCGCGGGCAAACGAGGCCGCTACGCAAGATGTGGCGCACATTTTGCCCCGCCGTGCCGTGGAATAACAATTGAGTATTGCTACGGCCAAGCTGGCTTTGCTCAAAGGTACGGCGTTCGGCGGCAATATTGATTGTGAAAATGCTGTTGACCCGCACTTTATAGCCATGCACGCTGGTTCGATCAACATAATCGCAAATTTGGCGATAACGATCATCGTTCTGTGGCAACATATCCAGTTCAGCGCCCAAGGTTTCGTAGCGTGAAACCTGCGGATTTTGCTGCTGAGCAGTCATGGTGGCAATCGCGGCCTCAAGCTGATGCAAGCGCGTTTCTTGTTGGTCGAAGTCGTTACAAAAATTCTCGACGACGGTTTCACGCTTGATTCGGCTGGGCAATTTGGTTGGCACGGTATTGTAAAAATGTTGAATTGTGCTGCTGAGCAAGGCCAAATTGGCGGGCGTTTGGCTTTTTTGCCATGTGCTATGTTGGAGCTGGGCCAAGGCCAATAACTTACGGCCATGCTCAATTTGTTCAGCCGAAATTGCATCAAGGCCAACTGCCAAATACGAAGCAATGCCCTCGCCAGCCTCATCGAAAATATAATCAATCACGTTGCGAATTGGCTCGGCCAGCGTTACAACTGGCGCTGACGCGGTAGCGACCACCGTTGGGCGATGTAACGCCACCTCGTGATAGCCCTTTTTGAGCTTTTCACGAATTTTGCGCTCGATCCATTCCTGCGTCGTCACTTTCTCATCGATTTGGGCGGCAGAGCCAACCCGACCATAGGTAGCGCGAAAATAAACATCGTTTGCTGCAAGCTGCCAGATCTCAACTAGATAGTATTTGTTGTTATTACCATCTAAGTTGGTCAGCTGGAACTTGCGGCGCTGGGTTGGTTCGCCTTGCGGCGCATCGCTTGCCGTACCCACAATTGCACCTCGCATATACTCAAACCATTGTCTAACGCTCAAACCTGTGCATTGGGTCACTTGGTTTTGCTGGCCTTACTCTAACAAACTGCTGTGTCAAACAAAGTCACAGTTTTGGCGTTGCGGCCAGTAATCAAAAACCCCCTGCTCAAACTGAGCAAGGGGTTGAAATAGTTGAATTTGGCTTAATGTTTAGCCGCCAGCGCCGCCGCCACCAAAGATGCCACCTTCGGTCATTGCGCGAACGTCGAGTAAGCTATCGGCTTCTTCAGCAGTCAAATAGCCTTTTTCGACCACTACTTCGCGAATCGTGCGGTTGGTCGCCATGGCTTCCTTGGCCACTTCAGCGCCTTTGAGATAGCCAATCGTTGGATTGAGCGCGGTTACCAAAATGGCGTTCTTGGCCAACCAACCTGTGGCTTTTTCTTCGTTGGCTTGAATACCCAAGACACACTTTTCGGTAAAGGCCTTGACTGCGCCAATCAAGACATCCATCATTTGGAAAATGTTATAGCCGATAATTGGCATCATCACGTTTAGTTCCAACTGGCCAGCTTGAGCAGCCAAAGTTACTGCATGATCATTGCCCATCACATGAAAACAGGCTTGGTTGAGCATTTCAGCCAGCACTGGATTGACTTTACCAGGCATAATTGACGAACCTGGCTGCACTGCTGGCAAGCGAATTTCGTCCAAGCCAGTTGCTGGGCCAGAAGCCAACAAACGCAGGTCGTTGGCAATCCGAATCAAGGTGACACACAAAGCCCGCATTGAGCCAGAGAAATCGGCTTGGTCGCCCATGCTTTGCATGCGTTCAAACAAATCGTCTGATGTACGCAACTCAATTCCGGTCAAGCCCATCAACTTCGTGACCATCCGATGGTGGTACTCAGGGTGAGCGTTCAAGCCTGAGCCAGTGGCCGTGCCACCGATGCCCAGTTCGCGCAAACGATCGCCAGCAGCTTGGATGCGTTTGGCATCAAGCCGCACAGCTTTGGCATAGGCATTGAATTCTTGGCCCAAGCGCACTGGCACAGCGTCTTGCAAGTGGGTACGGCCTGATTTGAGCACATGGTCGAATTCTTGACCTTTGGTGGCGAATGTTTCGGCCAAGCCCAAAACTGTGTTGACCAACTCATCTAAGCGCCACAATGCGCCCAAACGCAACGCGGTTGGAATCGTGTCGTTGGTGCTTTGAGCCATATTAACGTGATCGTTGGGGTTGACGGGCTTTTTGGGATCGTCAATCTCGTAGCCCAAAATTTGGTTAGCCCGATTTGAGATCACTTCGTTGATATTCATGTTGTGCGAAGTGCCAGCGCCAGCTTGGAATGGGTCAACCACAAAGTGATCGTTCAATTTACCGTCGATCACTTCATCGGCTGCTTGCACAATCGCAGCGGCCATTTTGGCATCGAGCAACGCTAAATCTTGGTGGACAAGAGCGGCGGCCTTTTTGATCGTCGCCATTGACCAAATGAATGCAGGGTACTGTTTCAGCCCGCTGATGGGGAAATTCTGCACTGCTCGTTGAGTTTGTGCCCCATACAATGCCCACGCTGGCACCTGTACCTCACCGAGCGAATCTTTCTCCACACGAAACTCAGCCGACATAAAACCTCCACATGAAAGGTCGAATCAATATATGGCCTATTATACGCGATGCTTTTAATCATGCAGGTCGATACTTGCCAAGCAAAAGTGGCAGGTTTAACTACCGAAAGAACAACGAATATAGCCGTAACACTACATTCAACTAACCACGTTTGCGCGACAAACCCGCATATTTGGCGATAATTCCCAGCATAATTTCATCAGCGCCACCGCCGATTGACAGCAAACGGGCATCACGAAAATAGCGGGCCATCGGGTATTCTTCAACATAGCCCATGCCGCCGTGGAATTGTAAACATGTATCAGCAACTTCACGAGCCAAACGCCCAGCCTTGAGTTTGGCCATTGAAACCTCTTTGGTGATGTCGTGGCCTGCCAAAAGCAGACGGGTGCAGTGATAATTGAGTTGGCGCAATGCCTCAATCTCGGTCAATAACTCAGCCAAGCGAAATTGAATATATTGGTTTTCAATCAAGGGCTTGCCAAATGTTTGGCGCTCACGGCAATAGTGGCTGGTCATTTCAACGATGCGTTCCATGGCCGAAACCGCCGAAACCGCGCCAATCAAGCGTTCTTTTTGAAATTGCTGCATTTGCAGTACAAAGCCTTGGCCTTCATCACCGATGCGATTGGCGACTGGCACG
Organism: Herpetosiphon sp.; assembly: GCF_003512625.1. NCBI lineage: Bacteria > Bacillati > Chloroflexota > Chloroflexia > Herpetosiphonales > Herpetosiphonaceae > Herpetosiphon > Herpetosiphon sp. The sequence continues at coordinate 37,931 of NZ_DOPT01000002.1, forward strand.
CGCACATCGTCAAACGCCAACAATGCAGTATCGCTGGAATGATTGCCCAATTTCTCTAATTTCTTGGAAACATGAAAGCCTGGGGTGTTGGTTGGGACAATCAGCAACGACATGGATTTATAGCCAGGTTCGTCGCTGGTGCGGGCCAAAAGCGTAATAAAATCGGCCTGTGTACCATTGGTGATCCACATTTTATGGCCGTTGATCACATACTCATCGCCATCGCGTACCGCCCGCGTGCGAATCGCCGCGACATCGGAGCCAGCATCAGGCTCGGAAATTGCCACCGCCGCAATCATTTCGCCACGAATTGCGGGAGCCAAAAAGCGCTGACGTAACTCGTCGCTGCCAAATTCGGCCAAGGCGGGCGTAGCCATATCGGTATGCACCGCAATCGCCATGGGCACGCCACCACAATCAGCATAGCCTAATTCCTCGGCCAACACCACGTTATACCAATAATCTAAGCCTGCACCACCATAGGCTTCGGGGTACGAAACACCCAACGCATCTAATTCACCTAATTTTTTGAATAAGGCATGGCCAGGAAAAGCCCGCTCATGCTCCCATTGCTCGACAAAGGGGTTAATTTCGCGTTCAACAAACCGCCGGATCGTTTGGCGAAACAGTTCATGCTCAGCGTTAAAATAGAGCGACATCACAGCCTCCTTGCTTTGGGCATCGCAATCGTAGCCCGATTGTAGCATAGGCCCTTTAAGTGGTTGGCTTGGTATTAAGTGAGGTAGGTTATGCGTTCTATAACATTTTTTGGCAAGTGGATCATGATTGTGTTGCTATTGCAAGGTTGTATGCAAGCAACCTCAACGCCTGCGCCATCTATTCAACCAATGGATACTCCAACAAGTTCGCCAACAACCTTAGCAACACCTGTGGTTACTGCGACACTCCAAGCGCAGTTGCCAATCGCTACGGGTATTCGACCCGCTGCGACTGCAACACTTGAAATCCTGCCAACCACGATTCAAGCGACCTTTACGCCTGAAATGCTACCAACGATTATTCAACCTACGCTGGCCCCAAGCCCGATTCCTAGTAATACTTCGATCCCCGTCAGCCCAATTGTGGCAACAGAAACACCAACCCTTGTCCCACCACTCTCAACCGAGCCACCTGCAAGCACGTTTGAATATGTTTTTCCGATTCAACCTGCCAATGGTGCAACGTTTGGGTCGTGTCATCACGATTATCCTGCTAGCGATATATTTGCACCATTTGGTACAGCGTTTGTGGCAGTCACGAGCGGAGTTATTGATTTTGTCAGTTATCGCGATGAATGGGATGCAACCAATGACGATCCTGCGCTACGTGGTGGCTTATCAATTGCGCTCATTGGTGACGACGGAATTCGTTACTATGGCTCGCATTTATCGGGCATTGCCGATGGGATTACTGTTGGCAATCGCGTGGAAATTGGCCAAGTGCTTGGTTGGGTTGGCCAGAGTGGCAATGCCCGTTCAACCCCTGCCCATCTTCATTTCGGCATCTCCTATCCCAGTAGACCAGATGATTGGCAAATTCGGCGTGGCACACTCAATCCAGTACCTTATTTGAACGATTGGCGCAATGGCCGTCACACTACGCCCGATCCATCACAGAACTTAGGCGGAGCGTGTTAACTAGATTGATTAACCGATAGGCGTGAATGAAATTTGTGCTAGAGTGAATAGCGTCAGGGTTTCGGCGCTGGCACATCGTTAAACAGATATCTACTGTATGAGGAGCAATCGTATGCAGCGCTGGTGGCGGGTTTTCTATGGTGTAATTATTGTTGGCTTAGTGGGCTGTGGTGCAGCTACGCCAACTGCAACTCCGGTGGCTAAAAGTCGCGTTCAGGCAGTTTTGGCAGCATCTAATTTAGTAGTTGGCCCAAATCGCTTGCCAATCGGCTTGATCGTCGATGGCTCACCAATCAATGACCCCAATGTGCAAGTCAAATTGCGCTTGTATTATCTTGATGGAACCGATGCTGAGAAAACCCAAGTGGCTGGTGAAGGCAGTGCCGATTATTTTGGCCAAGGCTTGCCCGCTGGCATCTATGTGACCTACCCTGATTTTAAAAAGGCTGGCGATTGGGGCGTTGAAGTTGAGGCAACTTTGCCGGGCAAAGAGCCAACCGTCAGCACCTTGCGGCTCTCGGTTTTGGCTCAAGATCCTACGCCAGCGATTGGCAGCAAAGCGATTGCCGTCGATACGCCAACCGTCAAAACTGCGCCTGATCTAAGCCAAATCAGCTCTGATCCAAATCCCAATCCGGCCTTGTATCAATTGAGCATTGCCGATGCGATTACGAGCGGCAAGCCTACCGCAATTTTATTTGGCACGCCAGGCTTTTGCAAAACCGCTACCTGTGGCCCGAGCGTTACAGTTTTGGGCAATTTACAGAAAACCTATGGCGAAAAGATGAATTTTATCCATGTGGAAGTTTATAAGTTCCCATTTAGCGAATCAGTCCAAGCTAATCCACCATTATTAGTGCCAGCTATGGCCGAATGGCGCTTGCAGAGCGAGCCATGGTTGTTCTTGCTCGGCAAAGATGGCACGATTGTCAATAAATATGAGGGTGGCATTACGACCGAAGAGCTTGGCCCGATGATCGATACGATCTTAGCCCAAGGGATTTAGCCCAAATCCGTGCAGCAGTAGTGCAACCGCGTTGCTGCTGCAACCTTGTTGATCCCCCAACGTAAACAATCACGATGCTGCTGAGTAATGAGAGAACATCCATGCAATCTTCGCTGATCAAACAACGGCTACGCGTGCCCTATTATCGCTGGCAGATCGCTGCTGTCTTTCTGTATTTTATCTTGGTAGTCTTCAATTTCTGGATACCAACCAAGACCAGTGTGCCATTAATTACCTACTCGAATATGATTATCTATCCGCTCCTGCTGATTCAATTCAGCATGAATGTTATTTCTTATCTCGATCTGAGTGCTCGTGGCTTGGTTATGCGGCGCGGTTGGCAACGTTTTGAAGTTAATTGGGAGCACATTGAAGCGTTTGGCATTGGCACAATTGGCCGACGGCGCTATCTGCCATATATTATTTTGCATCAGCCGATTAAAGGCTTACCAAGCGTGAAATTAAAGGAACTAACGCCAGAACAACGACAGCGCACATTAACCCTAGAAGGCTGGGATAACCCCGAAATTATTGCAAAAACCTTACATGCCAGTCTGGCATCTACGACCGATCAATGGCAGGTGACTCCCGACTTTTCCAAAAGCTTGAAGTTCTTTTATTCGTATCAAAAAATGATTGCTTGGGCAACGCTGGTTGTTATATTAATTTTTGTTTATTTATTTTTTTTATAGAAAGTAAATTATGAGTTCTGGAAAATTTAGACCTAAGAATTTTAGATCTTATGTATCAGTTTCTTTGTTTATGTCATTTATGTCGCTCTATTGGATATATCAAGGCCTGTCTGATAATTGGATTTCGGTAATGCTTAACTCAGTGGTTGCTTTATATTGTGTTTTTGAGGCAAATACGTATTTGATTGTTGATTCAGAAGGATTATCTATTCATCGAATATTTAGAGATCGGATACATCTAGCCTGGAGCGATATAGCTGAAAAACAACATTTGAATATAGGCAAATATACCCTAGATTATCTTTTATTGAACGTACCAAATCCGTCAATCAAAAGTCTCAATTCGAATCAAATCCCGAAGGAGCTACGATCAAGCATTTTTAGGCTCGATCTATGGGAGCGATCGAGCGAATTGATCGAACTAGTTGAGCCATATCTCTCAACAGAACATCCATCAAACCAATTTTTTGTGCCGTTCAATCATATAGATCAAACAAGAATAACCAGAATTTCAATCTTAGTTATCATTGTCGCATTTGCTGTAGCAGCTTTTACAATCTGGAGACTTTTTGCTGGATAGATTGTTAGCGGTAGTAATTGTAACTTTTAAAGAACTTCCTGTGTAGTATCTAAGTATACAGTTGCTAAGTATAATATTCCATAGCAACGGCTAAGCCTATACTATATTTCACTTATTATTAGATTGACAAGGAATTAAATAAATGCAACCAATTATCTTCAGAGCACGTAATTACAAGCGACAATTATTCATAATGTTATTTTCCGAATATATAATGATTGCCATTCCAATCATATTTAAAGTAATCTTTGATATGAAAAGATTTCCAGTATTTTTTGTCATTATGGGTATACTATATTTCTACGGGGCAATCAGTGACTACCGCAGAGAGTTAATTATTGACGATCAAGGAATTACAGTCAAAAGATTGTTCAATCCCAGCAGAACTGCCGAATGGAAGGATATTTCTGCTATCCAATATTTTATGTTTTTCAATCGGCCAATCGAATATATTCTTTTTGATCGTGATGTCCAGTTATTAGATGCGCTCTACCCTTCAATTGTGCCAAAACCATATAATCGACGGGTATTGCTTTTAAACGAATGGGATAATTATGAGCAAATCAAGCTGCTAGCTGAGCAAAAAATGCCATCAATAGCAAATAAAGCTTTAATTGTGCCATTTACGTTTAGTTTATCAAGCTTTATCAAACAAGTGCTTGTGTATGGAGTAATTCTTATTCCAATTATTATTATTTGGGGCTAGAATTTGACAAGGCAACAATATTTATTAACCATTCGCCCACGGTATTGGGGGGCAAACCTGGTTTTTTTAGTGCTGGCAAGTGGCGTGATTATCAATGCAATGATTCAAGCACTAACAACCCCAAATGTTGATTTCAGCCCTGCTCTATTGGTGTTTGTTGGATGGATTGTATGGGCTGCGCGTGGCTTGAATCAGTTTATCCGTGTAACTGAGCAGAGTTTGATTATCAAACATTCAGGCAAACCAGTGACGATTGATTGGGTCCATGTTGCTGGAGTTGGGACATTGCAAGGGGGGATGGGTATCGCCATGCCCTATCTGATTTTACGCCAACCCTATGCCAATTTGCCAGAGCCAAATCTACGCAGATTCGCCAGTGCCAATCTACGTGATGAGATTGTGATTATCAATCCGCTGCATTGGAATAAGATCACCAAGCTTTGGCCGTTGATTCTGCACCATGTACCAGCGACCAATGAATATCAAGTGCCGTTTGATTTTAACGCTACTCCCAAAATTGAACGCCGAATCATCGGGGTATTTGTTGGCATTAGTTTCTTGGCAATATTGTTGTTGTATTGGCTCTTTTAAGCCGATTTTCGTGATACGATTGCTATGAGCCGCATCCAGCATTGGACTGGATGCGTTGCTGTTTTCAAGGAGTTTTCGTATGCGAATACGTTTGATATTAACTATATTGGTGATTGTTGGCTTGCTTGGCGGCGCTACTTGGTGGGTGTTGCAACCAACCCAAACCCAAATTCAAGCCTCGATTAGTGCGGTTGGTATGCTCAATCAAGCTAGTCAAGGCAATTATCGGCGAGCAACCGAGCCACGCCCATTTGAGTTTCCCGCCGATCATGGCTCGCACCCAGGCTATCGCACTGAATGGTGGTATTACACTGGCAATTTGGCGAGTGCTGATGGCCAGCGTTTTGGCTTTCAATTGACCTTTTTTCGTTCTGCCGCCACCGACCAAGTAATTAGCCGCACCGCTAGCTTGGCCACTAGCGATATTTATATGGCCCACTTTGCCTTGACCGATGTGGCGAATCAGCGTTTTTATGCCTTTGAACGCTTTATGCGTGGTAACCCCCAACTTGCCAATGCGACGGGCGATCCATTCAAGGTTTTTGTCGAGGATTGGCAAGCGCTTGGCAGCGGCCTCGAAGGCATGACCATGCAACTACGGGCAAAGCAAGCCCCAGTCAAACTCGATTTAACCCTGCAATCGAGCAAAATCCCAACCTTGCAAGGCGATCGCGGCTTGAGCCAAAAAGGTGCTGAGCTTGGCAACGCATCCTATTACTATTCGCTGACCAACATGACTACGACTGGTACATTGCAAATTGATGGTCGCGAGATTGCAGTTACTGGCAAGACTTGGATGGATCACGAATGGGGTACAAGTGCGCTCGAAGATCAGGCGGTGGGCTGGGATTGGTTCTCGATCCAGCTTGATGATCAACGCGAAATAACCTACTTCAATATTCGAAACGCTGATGGCTCGATTAGCCCCTATTCAACGGGCACATTAACTTTAGCCGATGGTACAACGCGCAAGATTGAGCGGGATAGCATCAAGCTAGAGGTATTGCAGCAATGGCAAAGCGATCAAGGGACACAATATCCCGCCCAATGGCGCTTGAGTTTGCCCAGCGAGCAGCTTGAATTGACGATTACACCGCAACTTGCCAACCAAGAACTGCCATTAACCGTGCGCTACTGGGAAGGTTCAGTCGCAATCAACGGCAGCGTGACAGGTTTTGGCTATGTTGAATTGACTGGCTACGGCGATAGCGACCGCGGGCGTGCCGAATAAGCGAAAGCCGTTATAATGCAATCAGCATAATCATTGAGGATCAGCAATGCGGATTATCGGGATCGATCCAGGCACGGCAATTATGGGTTGGGGCATTATTGATGCCGATGGCAGCGATTTGACCATGGTTGCCTATGGCGCGTTTACCACGCCCGCCAAACAGCCGCTGCCCGATCGCTTGGTGAGCATTTACAATGATTTAGCCCATGTGTTGGAGCACTATCGGCCTAGCGTTGCCGCAGTTGAAGAATTGTTTTTTGCCAAAAATGTAACAACTGCGATGGCCGTGAGCCATGCGCGTGGGGTGGCCTTGTTGGCCTTGCGCCAAGCCAAATTGCCAATTTTTGAATATAAACCGTTGTCTGTGAAACAGGCCGTGGTCGGATATGGCAACGCCGACAAACAGCAAATGCAACATCTGGTGCAAATGACCCTGAATTTGGATCATATTCCCAAGCCCGATGATGCCGCTGATGCCCTTGCCGTTGCCATGTGCCATGCCTACGCAGCACCGTATCTTAACCGCATTCAGGAGGATTCCTAGATGGTTCGTCGGCCAGATCTTGAAGAAGTCAGAGTTAATACCTTTTTAATTGCAGATACCGCCATGATTCCGATTTTGCGTGGTGAGGGCACGGTCAATGGGCATTCGTTTACCCTAACCTCGGTGCGTGGTCAAGGCTTAATTGCCCGTTTGCGCACTCGCAACTATCGCGTGGTTACGCTCAAAGATAAAATCGATCGTTTGACAGAATTGCCGACGGTCGAGGCTCCAGGCAATTTGTTGCAAATTGAAACTGGCGCACGCGATCAATGGTTTCACTTTGATAGCGATACTTTGACATGGCAAGCAGTTGAAGCTCAAACCAATGGCTCGCGCTTGTTTGTGGCCTTTGAAGAACATCGCGTAGCCCGACGGCGGCGTTCGCGCACCAGTGGCGATTATTTTCGGATTGAGCGCCTACCCAATGGCACGCCCCAATTGACTCCGATCAAGGAAGATACGGCGCTGTTGTTGGGCTATGCTCACGCCACCTACGAAGCTGATATTGAAATTGATAACACTGCTAATGCTGATGGCAGCTACAGCTTGCCAGTCGAATTTAGCTTGCCGCCTGCCTATCGCACAATGCTTGAATTGTTGGCCGAGAGCCACGACAAACAAACAATGCACTTTTCGGCGGCTGGCTGGCCGCTCGCCGTGCGCCTTTTGCATCGCCTGAATCTCCGCCCTGCGAACGGTGACATTGAGGATGATTTTGGCGATGATCACGATGATTTTGATGATGACGATGAATAATCGTTGCCAATTGCAATAGCCTGTGTGTTGAAGGAGTTTTGGAATGACAACCGCCGCAACAGTGCCAAGCCGTCAGGAAGTAGCCCTCGCCGATACTTGGGATGCAACCAAAGTTTTCGCTTCTGATGCTGAATGGGAACAAGCACTTGATGCCTATGCCCAATCGATCGCCGACATCGAGCAATACCAAGGCCGTTTGGCTGAAGGCCCAGCAACGCTTTTAGCCGCGCTGAATTATTCCGATCAGCTTAACGAGCGGGTTGGCAAGCTCTATATTTATGCCAGCCTGTTTTATAGCGTCGATACCACCGACCAAGTAGCCAAAGCCAAAATGGATCGGGTGTTGGGGGTTTATTCGCGCACCATGGCTAGCTCGGCGTTTATCGAGCCAGAAATTATTGCGATTGGCTTTGCAACGCTCAAGCAATGGCAAGCCGAAAACGCCGATTTGGCTCGCTATGGTCAATATTTTCATGATGTTGAGCGGCGGCAAGCTCATGTGCGTTCAGCCGAAGTTGAACAAGTATTGGGCTTGGTCAGCGATGCGTTCGATTCTGCCAGTTCAACCCATCGCATTTTGACCGATGCTGATTTGGCCTATCCCGCAGCCCATAGCACGAATGGGCTTGAATTAGAGCTAACTCAAGGCACAATTGGCCTGTTGGTCACCGACCCTGATCGGGAGGTGCGCCGCACAGCCTTTGAAAACTACAGCGATGCCCATCTGGCCAACAAAAATACCATGGCCAATTGTTTGGCGACTTGTGTCAAGCAGCATGTCTTCAATGCTCGCGTGCGCAACTATAGCTCAGCTTTAGCCGCCGCCCTTGGCGAAAACAACATCCCAACCGATGTCTTTCATCAATTGGTTGCCACGGTGCGCAAAAACTACCCAACTTGGCATCGCTACTGGCGCTTACGCCGTCAAGCCTTGGGCTATGATCAATTGCATGTCTACGACATCAAAGCGCCATTAACCACCAAAAAGCTTGAAATCCCTTACACTGAAGCCGTCGATTGGATTATTACGGGGATGCAGCCGTTGGGCGAAGGCTACACCAGCGTGGCCAAACGTGGCCTGTTAGAAGATCGCTGGGTTGATATTTACCCTAACAAAGGCAAGAGTGCTGGGGCATTTTCGAGTGGTTGGAAGGGCACGCCACCTTATATCTTGATGAACTACAACAACGATATTTTTGGGATGAGCACCTTGGCCCACGAGCTTGGTCACTCGATGCACTCGTATTTGACCTGGCAAAACCAGCCAACAATTTATAGCAACTATGGTTTGTTTGTGGCCGAAGTAGCTTCAAACTTCAATCAAGCTCTAGTTCGCAACCACCTGTTTAATACCAACCAAGACCCCGATTTCCAAATTGCCTTGATCGAAGAAGCCATGAGCAATTTCCATCGCTATTTCTTCATCATGCCAATTTTGGCCCAATTTGAGCTAGAAATCCACGAGCGTGGTCAGCGTGGCGAACCATTAACCGCTGCAACCCTCAACGGCATCATGTTCGATCTGTTCCGTGAAGGCTATGGCGAGGAAGTTGTGCCCGATGCTGATCGTATGGGGATTACCTGGGCAACCTTCTCGGGCCATATGTATGCCAACTTCTATGTCTATCAATATGCCACGGGGATTGCCGCCGCTCATGCGTTGGCCGAGGGGGTATTGGCGGGCAAGCCCGATGCCCAAGCCAACTATTTGGCCTTCTTGAGTGCTGGTAGCTCGTTAGCACCATTGGATGCGCTGAAATTGGCTGGGGTCGATATGACTTCCGCCGAGCCAGTTGAAGCCGCCTTCCGCGTGCTGGCCAGCTATGTTGATCGCCTAGAACAATTGCTGGGCAATCAATAATTCCTTCCCTCACACCAACCCCTCTCCCACTGCGGCGGGAGAGGGGCTTTTTGATCTCATTTTCCCCCTTGCTCGCTGGGCGGGAGAGGAGATCAGGGGGTGAGGGAATTTTACGAACGTTTCAGCATATTGTAGAAGCCATATCCAGCTCCCAATACTCCAAATACGATAGTCAAGATGTGATCTTGGCTTTTCAACCATTCGGCACTGAAAAACGCCTCAAGTGAATATGAAATGGCTTCGCCTAAGGGTATATCGATCTCGCGCCGTAAGAAGATGATAATCGTAATCAGATTACCCAGTTCCAACGAGAGCAAGGTAAACAAAATTGCTGGAATCACCAAAGAAAAGAGGACAGGTTTAGCAACAGGCTTCCGCAGCGGCGAAATCATGGCATAGGAAATCCCCACGCCAATCAAAATTGCCACATACACGAAAATTCGTTCGGTGAAATAGGCCAACAAACCCCAAACAATCGCGCCTAAAACGACTGCACCCAAACCAATCAAGAGTGCTTTGGCTTTGCTGCCGCCAGCTTGCTGATTGGTGGGTGTGCCTGGGTAATTTGAATGTGGTGGCAATTGAAAACTGCCTTGGGGTGGCATTTGTGGTTGAGACATTGCGTTATCCTCCTAAAATAAGAACACTCTTCCAACCCGAACGATGATTAATCAAGCCGTAGCACATATTCGGCCACGTCACAGCCACGACCATTGGCAAAGCCAGTATCTTGGCCGATAATTTGAAAGCCAGCTTTGGTCAGTACCCGCAGCGAGCCATGATTATCTTGCACAACCCGCGCAAACAAGGGCCGCGTGGCAATTTCGTTGAGCAATAATTCGAGCGCTTGGCTGGCCAGCCCTCGCCCCCAATAGGCGCGATCCAACCAATAGGTCAATTCTGGTTCGCCAAATTGTTCAAATTGGGCAATATGGCCGATCAGTTGCTGATCCCAGATAATTGAGCGTTTGATGATCCGATCATCAGCCATAATTTTGTGCCAATGCGCTTGGAAGGCAGCATAGTCGCTGGGATCTTTGGCGGTAAAGGCAGCCATATGAATTGCCAGCGGATCTTGTTGATGCTCGAAAAAGCTGGCTAGATCGGCTGCTTCAATCGGGCGTAGGCTAAGTTCTGGCATTATTGAGCCTCAACAACTTGGATACTATTCGGTGCAGCGAAGGGCTTGCGAAAACTAAATGCATAGCTGCTTTCGCCGTTGTTGCGCAAATGCTCCAAACGCTCTAAGGCCTCGGCCACGCTTGGCTCATGTCCAGCGGGAACCCACCATAATACCATAAACGCTGTTTCCATACGTTCAAACCATTCTTTGCGCCGCCGCATCATTGCCACATGCTCCGATTTATAGACATATTGCATCAACGAGTCTAGATCTTGCCAAACCGACATATTGACAATCGTTAGCGGGTCGAGTGGGCGATAATCAGTGGCATTGCCTGAATCGTCTTTCAAGCGCCAAACAAAACCTTCAGAAGCCTCAGCCAAGGCGTTAATCCGATCCAAATTATTGGTAAAATCAGCCATGAGCGGCGTATCTAATGGGGCTTTGATTGTGCCAATATTGAGTTGGGCAAGCTGATAGTCGGCCATACACCCTCCTTAAAGCTGCTGTTTAGGCTGATACATACGACGATCAGTGAGTAGCCACGCAAAGCCTAAACCAGAGAAAACCCCATAAACAAAACGGCCAAGCGCATGGCCCCAAATGGTTTGCAGCAATGGATCACCGAATTGATTTTCAAGCAGCAACGCCGCTAAACTAGCAACACTCCATGACCCGATACTGACCAAAATCCAGCGCCATGGCTGTGCCACTTGGCCAATCATTAATGAGGATTGAATGATTGCCAAACAGATGCCTGAACATGCCATTGTGAAAATTAACAAATGGGCAACTTGACCAAATTGCTGATAGGCTAGCATGCTCAGTATCCAGAAAAAAAGCACCTCTAGCCCGCCAGCTATCCCCCAAAGCAGCCAGCGTTTGATCTTCTTTTTCATTAATGCTGTTTGAGCAACCCCAACACATAGTGCCAAAATGCTATTGATCACCATCACACCCGAAAAGATCAGGCTGATCAAAGAGCTTTCTTGGGCTAGTTCGCTTGAAACAGCCACCACCCCAACGCCAATATTAAGCAGCATTTCGAGCACACTAATCACCATCCACAAGCCCCAGAGGCCTAGTCGCTGGCGAAACAATTGGCGTTGATAACACTCGGCACAATACATCATGTCCCACAACGGCGGTTTTTGCTTACATGTTGCACACAACGTTGGGCTATTGCTCATAATGGGCCTTGCTCCAAATTAACATTAATTTGCACGATGGAGCTAGTAGTGTAGCCGAAAAACCCCTGTGCGATTAAACAGGAGCATTGTGTCATAAGCTGTCACAATCTGCATAGGGCTTATGGCGGACTTTGGCTACCATTAATCGACTGAGACTTGGTATGATTCGGCTAAACATTTTTGATCGAGGAGCTGTATGCCAACCCCAACTCAACTTTTAGCGCGGCTTGATGCAATCGGCCAAGCACTCGCTAGCAGCAGCCATGGTTTAGCCCTGATTGGGCTTGGCTCGGTCGGTTTAGAGCGCGAACGGCTTGATCAATGGTCGGATTTGGATTTTTTTGCGATTGTCGAACCAGGCACAAAGCCAATTTTTATGCATGATCTTGGTTGGCTAGCGGCAATTCAGCCAATTAGCTATGCCTTCCAAAATACCGTTGATGGCTATAAATTGCTGTATAGCGATGAGATTTTCTGTGAATTTGCGATTTTTGAGCCAGCTGAATTGCCCAAGATTCCCTTTGCGCCAGGCCAAATTATCTGGAAAGCGCCGCATGTTGAGGCCTCAATTGCGCTGCCCCAACTGGCAATGCCTGCACCTAACCAACATCAGCCCGAATGGTTGGTAGGCGAAGCCTTGACCTGTTTGTATGTTGGTTTATGCCGCTATCAGCGGGGCGAGTGGCTTTCGGCCCAGCGTTTTATCCAACATTTTGCGGTTGATCGGGTCTTGGAATTGCTGAATTATTTGCCAACATTCAGCTTGGCGGCTGGCGATGCTTTTGCCAATGAACGGCGGATCGAGCAGCGCTTGCCTGAACTTAAACCGCTCTTAGCTCAATGGGTGCAAGGCTATCAGGCTAGCCCAGCTTCGGCTTTGGCAATTGTCGCGTTCTTAGCCCAACATACCCACGTTGATCCAACAATGCACTCGCTGATCGAACGCTTAGCCAACGAAGCCTTGTAACGTTGGTGTAACAGCCGCGCACTATCGTGGAAACCAAGCAGGTATTTGGGAGGTTTCCACGATGATTTCAGTACCGAGCCATAGCGTAGCCGATCAGTTTGACAACATCGATCTAGAAGCACTATTTGAACAAATGGCTCCTTCCTATGCTCAAGTCAGTTCGCTCAGCAGCTTGGGCATTATCAGTGCTTGGCGCAAACGTTGTGTTGCCACAGCACAAATTCAGCCAGGTATGGTTGTTGGTGATTTGCTGTGTGGCGGCGGCGAGGCTTGGCCATGGCTGGAGCAGGCAATGCAAGGGCAGGGTTCGTTGATTGCGCTCGATCTGGTAGCGCAACCCTTGAAATATCCAATCTTGCTTGAGCGGATTGAAGTGCACAATTGTGATATGTTTGCCAACAAACTCGCTAGCCAAAGCCTAGATCGGGTGGTGTGTTGTTTTGGATTAAAAACTTTTTGTTATAGCGAGTTGGTGCGTTTTGCTGGCGAAATTCGGCGTTTGTTGCGGCCAAATGGGCGGTTTAGCTTGGTTGAGGTTGGTACAGGCAATTCATGGTTGAGCAGCTTGGGCCAAATCTATTTGCAAACGATTGTACCTTTTTTTGCTCGTAGTTTGGGTGCGCCAAGCTATCCCTATCGCCAACTTGCGCCGTTAGCACAACGTTTTGGTGATGGCAGGCATGTACTGCAAGCCTTCAAACAAGCTGGTTTGCAGGCCGAGCATCAGTCAATTTGGGGTGGCTTGGCGCATGTGTTTAGCGGAAATCGCGATTAATTCCAGCCCATGTGCTATCAAATTGCCACAAAATGGCAGTGGCACTATCGCGACCGCCTTCAGTTTGGACTCGTTCGAGCAAGGCACGGGCAGCTCGTGGCAGACTGTGCTGCTCCCAACAAACCGCGTTATACAAGGTGGTTGGGTTTTCAAACGGGCGTGTGCCACATTCCAGCAAGCCATCAGTCGTTAACATAATCGTGGTCAATCCAGGTTGAAGCAAACGAATGCCGGTGGAGTACGAAGGCAACACGCCATCCCAGGTATTGACATTGCCAATCCATTCGTAGAAGCGGCGTTGGTTGAGTTGCATCTCGCCCAGCCGTGCAATGCTGGGGTGAAAAATATAGCCAATGCAATCGCCAACTGCCCAATACCAAACATATTCATCTTTGCGGGCGACGAACAAACACGAGGCCTCGCCTTGAATTGCGGCACACCGCGCCCGAAAGCGATTGCTACGAAAGATATCAAGTAAAGCCTGATCCAAGCTAAAAAAGGCTTGATTCAAGGGTTGGTTCAAACATTCGCGCAGTTGGGTTTCGGCTCCAACCAAGGTTTCTAAAATCAACAGGGCACTTTGGGCTGAATGATGAGCATCGATCACCACCGCCAATTCCCATCCGCCAGCAGGATCGATGAAAATAGCCGCAGCATCTTCATTTTTCCGAGCACCTTGGGCGACCACCCCGCCAAAACTGGCGAAAACCATCGCCCCGAGGTCTTGAACGAACAAGGTATCAAGATGTGGCCGGTCGTGGCCAAGCCAAGTGTAGGTTGTCATCGTTCAAAATTCCCAAACAAACGATAATTCAGGGTTGGAAAAGGATTATCGCGCTCTTGCAAGGCGGCAAATTCACGGGCGGCAACTGGTAACAAGGTTTCATGCGGCAATAACTGCATCAGCCAATCGAATTTTTGCAGGTGTTCGCTGCGCCGAGCATTGGCATAATCTGCGCCAGGCGTACCAACCCAGCGATCCCAATCGCCTGATTGTGCCAGCAAAAATTCACGGGCAGCTTGGTTGAGCACCTGTTCGCGGTCGCCATAAGCTTGGGGATATTGCGCTACCGCCGCTTGTAATTGGCGATGGGCCGCGCTCAAACGGCCATCGATAATTCCAGCGAAATGCTGTGGCGGCACAACCACGCTAGGTTTATGGCGTTTGAGCAGGGTGCTAGGCGTAACCAAGCGAAAATGACTGGGCAATTCTTCGAGCAACGTGCGCAGCCATAAACCACCCTCAAACCAGCCGCTACCAAATAATTCCATATCAGCCACAATCACTAAGGGCTGGCCGTTGCTGGCGGTTTCGCTAAGCACAGCGGTGAAGTGACGGGCATGCATCCGCGCCCGCGCATAGGCATAAAATGGATCATAGGCGCTGCCATCACGACTCAGCATGCCATCATCCATGGGAATTTCCATCGGCGCACGATATAGCGGATCGCCAGGATAGCCCAAGCCAACCGAGCGAATATGCGTCAGCAAGCGCTGATCGGGCGTAATCACAGCGGTTTGACGAGCTTCGGAAAGCCACGAAAGGGCTTGTCCGCGTAACTCAGGGTTGGCAGTCCCGACCAAGGCCCGCATATCCAAAGGCTTGAGAATCTGCTCCCACTCTGGCGAAACTGGATCTTCGGCGCTCCACAAGACGCTTGGAGTTTGGCCGAGCAAATGCATCAGCGCGATCGTGCCAATTTCGACTTGGGTGCGCAAAGTCGGGCGATCGTATAAATGTGGTACGGGATAGGTTGCCGTATGGCCCAGCACTTCCAAGGCCTCAGCCTCGACCAACTCACGGGTCATGGCTACAACATTACGGCTCCACTGCTTTTCAAAGACATGTAAGGTGCGTTGATGCAGTTGTAAATAAAATTGGGCTAGATAGGCTGCGTGCTCATCGGCCTTGGTTGCTTCAAGCCGCCGCTCGGCCTGAACAATCGCCTCATCGAGATGATGCAGCATATGCTTTTGCACAACTGGATCATTCAATTGATGCAACAGAATTGGGCTGATGGCCAAGCCCATTTTGACCGCTTTATTTTGCTCGATCAAGTCGGCGAGGCCGCGTAAAAGCGGAATATAACAATCGGCCATCAGGCCATGTAACTCTTCTTCGCCATGGCTGGATGGCCCAGGTTGGCGCACAAACGGCGCATGGGCATGCATAATGATGCAGAGATCGGTTGGTTGGTCAGTCGTGGGCTTTTCCATATGATTTGCGTCGCCCTCCCCGTCGTTTGGCTTTCCCCACTGGCATTGCTTCTGGCAGCGCTAACTTCCGTAATACCCGTTCGTGGCTCACCATTTCGGTGCGAGCACCCCAACGGGGAATCGTAATTAATGCCACGATGATCAAGAGCGCATAAAACCCTAAGACCGATAAAATGACAAATTTACCGTTGAATGGCCCTAAACTCGCATCGTAGATAAAGGTTTCGAGCGAGGGCCGATTGGTAATTTGCGGATGAATCATCAGCTTGAGCAGCCAAATAAACAGCAAAAACAGAAAAATCGCCATGTAATTGTGGCGTAACCGTCGCCCCAAGGCTTCTAAAGTTGTGATCTTAAAATGCGGTGTGTTCATATCGGTCAGCAGCAATTTATGCCAATATTGATCAACTGCGAGGGTGTTTTGACCAAGCAATGGTACATAATAATCAGTTTCGAGGATGCGAACCCAAGTTGCCCATAAATCGTAATAGCGATAGCGCCGTGCCTCAATGAACCAAAAGCCCATACAGAAGACAATTGTTAACAGCACAACTGCATGATGATGATTGGCATCGCCCAGTACAAAACTCGAAACAGTACCCGTAATTGCCACCGCCCAGTTGGTTGGCGTATCGATCCGCGAACGCCATGTCACTGCGCGATCCATCAAACCACGGTAGAGATGAACCATCGCTGCTGGGGGGGCTGCCTGTTGGGCCGAACGTGAAGGTCGCATATAGGCATTATACGAGGCCATGGGTAAATGTCAAAGCCTAGCCAAAATGGCGCAACACCTGCCAATAAATCTGCATGCGCTGCCAACGTAGCTCGCGTTTATGCCCAAGCAGCCATTTAACACTCTCAACTGCTAGCTCATATAGGTAGCTGCTGGCCAAGAAAAAGTGTAAACAGGTGGCGAATATTGGCCCTTCGTATAGCGAAGCATAGCGCAATTTGGATTCTTGGAAGGCCAAATGTTTACGCGCTGGCGCTTGTTCGCTGGATTTGCCTTCGTGATGTATGATCACTGCTTGCGGCACATACCAAATTGGCCCAAAACGTCCCAAGCGAGCTTGCCAATCAACTTCCTCTGAATACATCCAGAAGCGTCGATCCATCAAGCCGGCTTGCTCGATTGCCGATTTACGCACTAATAAGGCCGCGCCCATGAGCCATTCGACCTGTTGCGGCTGATCATCGGGTTGATCGGCACAGCGATAGGCCAGCGCCCAAGGATTGTTAGGCCACCAGCGTTCGAGGATGGTACTTTCAAAAAAATAACTAGCTTTGGTGGGTAGTCGTCGCCGCGACGATTGAATTGAGCCATCGGGGTAGCGCAGTTGCGGGCCAATCACGCTGGCAGTGGGCTGCTGTTGCGCCCAATCCAGCAACTGAGGAATTGCCTCGGCTTGCATCACAGTATCAGGGTTGAGCACCAAAATCCATTGGCCTTGGGCTGCATCGACCCCAATATTGACCCCGCCCGCATAGCCTAAATTGGCTCCCGTTTCGATGATTTGAACCTTGGGGAATGCTTGGCGCACCATCATCACCGAATCGTCGTGCGAAGCATTATCGACCACAATCACTTCGTAGCTATAGTTGCTGCCTGCTAGCGATTGGCTGATCGAGTCCAAACATTGGCGCAACAAATCTGCCACATTCCATGAAATAATCACGACACTACAATCGAGCGCCATGTTAATCCTCCGGCCAATAGCTCGCCCGCGATTGCCAAAAACCATCGTAGTTACGAGCTTTGGGCAAAAATGTGCGATCAAATGGTGCGCCAGCGGCGGCTTCGAGCCAACTCAGCCATGTGCCATTACGCAGCAAATTGCGCACTGTATCGAGCTCTGTTTCAATCATCACTCGTTGAGCTTGGCTGAGCAAACCAACTTCCTCGGCCTCGATCACTTCATCTTCATCTTCAACGACGTGGGTTGTGCCATTGGCGGCGACAAAACAATCGAGGTAGAGATCGGTTTGGTAAAAGCTGCCGCTAATATCCATAGCTTTGCTGGCAAAATCGATGCGTTGCACAATCAAATTGCCGCGTTCATCATACATGCTGGTGATGTTGAGTGGTCGTGAACGCCACCACCACGAACGCCCAAAGGCGCGAGAAGCTCGTTGATCAAACAAACGCGTGCGCGGCGCATCGCTGCCCCAACCCAGCGTATCGGTAATCCGTTGCGGCGTACCAAGCGACCAATCATAGACTAACAACTCAGCATCGTTGCGGACAACCCGCCCGAATCCATACGAATGGAACACATGATGGCGACCATCAACAAAACGGCGGCGATAAAACGTATGTGGGAGCTTATCCATCATGGTCTTCCCTAAATGCAGGTGGCTTTCTATCCCTACAGTATAGCAGATGGCCGTAGTTCGGCGAAATCTGCCACTTGCCTGCTAAAGTAATGATACATCTGTGCTGTATACTCTTTATTCGGATGAATTCAGTTAAAGGATGTGTGATGGATTTGTTAGATCGTTTGCTTGGCCACGATGTTTGGACGACTCGTCAATTATTACTGCAAGCGCAAAGCCTCAGCTCAGCCCAACTCGATCAGCAGTTTGCCATCGATCAGCGGAGTTTACGCGAATGTTTTGAGCATATCATCGAAAACATGGAAAGTTGGTGCGATCTGATGGCCGAACGGCCTGTGCGCGATTTAACTGATAACTCGATCGAGGGCTTGCTGCAACGCTTGAGCAATGCAGGCCGCGATTTTGCTGCAATCGCCCGCACGATCAGCCGTGAGCAACGCTGGGATGCAGTGTATAGCGATGTACTGGATGATCCGCCAATGCAAAAAACTTATGGCGGGACGATTGGCCATTTAATTACCCATAGCATGCATCATCGTGCCCAAATTATGTTGATGCTTGAGCAGTTTGGTTGCCAAGAGCATATCGAAGGCGATTTGCTAAGTTGGGAAGCCCAAGCCTTTGGCTGGAAATCGCATGATCACTGATTCATGCTACTCTTTACAGCAACTGATTTTAGTTCGTGAGGTTTGGTAATGGCAACCAGCAACGAGGTTTTGGCTTTTTTGGCCCAACGCCGATCATATGGTTTGAAAGAAGTTTCTCCTGAGCCAATCGAGCGCTCGGCAATTGAATTAATTTTACAAGCAGCAACCTTGGCTCCCAGCCACGGCGTGACCGAGCCTTGGCGCTTTGTGGTTTATAGCGGCGAAGCTCGTGCCGAATTAGGTGCGGCGCTGGTTGCCGCAGCCCAAGGCGACCCATTTCAAGAGGCCAAACAGCGCGATAAAGTTTGGATGGCTCCGGTTTGGATTGCCCTTGGCATGCAGCCACAGCCCAAAAATCCTGAATGGGAAGAATTGGCTGCCGTTGCCATGGCCGTACAAAATGCCCACCTGATGGCGGCGCAGCTTGGTTTAGCCGCTAAATGGTCGAGTGGCCCGATTGGCACGCACGAAATTGTTGCCAAGACTGTTGGTTTTGAAGCCCCAACCAAACTGTTGGGCTTTTTGTATGTTGGCAAACCTGCGGTTACGCCCAAGCCTTTGGCTCGTAGCGATTGGCAAAGCAAAACGACTTGGAAAGAGTGAACTACCACGCCCACGAGGGGCGTGGCTTCTGCCTTCAACGACAGCTACCAACGTTTCGCTGGATTTACACCATCTCGAGCAGCGTTTTAGCTTTCCGTCGTCCCAACGGCAAGCAGGCGTATTCCTTCGTGCACGATGTTGATCGCCGCATTCCTATCGCGATCATGGATCGTGCCACAGGTGGGGCATGTCCACACGCGATCTGATAGCATCAAGGCGGTTTTCGTTTGGCAGTGATGGCAGGTTTTTGATGAGGCGTAGAACCGCCCAACCTTAATCACTCGCCGTCCGTGCCATTCCGCTTTATCGTGTAACATCTGCATGAAGGTACTCAGGGCGGCATCACTGAATGATTTGGCCAGCTTGGTTTTCGCAAGGCCTTTGAGATTCAGGTCTTCAATGCACACCACATCAAATTGGCGAACGATCCCCAACGCATGCTTATGCAGCCAATCGGCGCGTTGGTTGCTAATTTTCTGGTGAATTTTGGCAACGTGCTTACGAGCTTTCAAGCGGTTGTTGCTGCCCTTTTGGGCGCGTGAGAGTTTCCGCTGAGCACGGGCAAGTTTCTTTTGGCTTCGACGGTAGAATTTGGGCGGTGTAGTTTTCTCTCCCGTTGACAGGGTAGTGAAGGATTCAAGTCCCACATCAATGCCCACAGGATTATCAGTAGTTAGCAAAACATCAGGGCGGTTGATGTGGCAAACAAAAACGACCCACCATGCACCCGTTGCGTCTTGTTTGATCGTTGCGCCCTTTGCTGTTCCCAGCAGTGGGCGATGAATGATCGCCTGCATCAGCCCGATTTTTGGCACGCTGATGGTGTGTTCATCAACGACGACCACGCCTTGCGGGAAGCGGAGGCTATGCGGTGTGACTTTGCGTGCTTTGAAACGGGGATACTTCGCCCGTTTGGCAAAAAAGTGAGTAAAGGCCGTTTCTAAATCCATCAGCGCTTGTTGCAAGGGTTGCGAATGGCAATCACGCAAAAATGCCGTTTTGGGCTGACGTTTCAGATCAACCAACATCGCCGCAAGCCGTTGATAGCTCAGCCGTTGACCCGTTGCTTGGTAGTGGGTTTGCTTGCAGTGCAATGCCCAATTCCAGACAAATCGTCGGCAACCCGCCCACTGTACCAAGGTGTTTTGTTGGTCAGTGGCAGGATACAGGCGATATTTATAGCAACGGGTCAGCGTTCGCATGATTAGACTTCCTTTTGGTTGGCGATATCCATGGCGATGGTTTGGGCGGAAACCGTTCCCGCCGAACCATAGTAATAACCGTCTGTCCAGAGTCCACTACCCCAAAAATGGCGACGTTTCAGCGTTAGGAAGGTGCGAAACACATCCACCGCAAGGATGCGTTTCAACGTCTTCCCAATCACCATGGGCGCGGTTGTGGGCGGTGCTGAGCGAAACCCATGCACATGATCGGGCATCACTTCAAGGGCTCATTGCTCCCAACCAGAGCGGGTGCAGATTGTTAGGATGACTGCCTTGCGGTGATCGGCAATGCGTCCCTTAAGAACGCAATGCCGATAGTTGGTAACAAACACCAAATGATAGTTAAGGTTGTACACGCTGTGGGAAGTGCGTTTAGTTGGCGTTTGCATCGTTAAGCTGCGTTCGCCGCAACAGTTTCTTTCTCGCGACGAGCCTTTGCCAGATGGGCAACAATCGACGGTGCAGCGTCAAACCCCTCGTCATTGGTCTTGATCTCCATATCGCCATAGAGGAAGTGCTGACGCTCCATGTGGGTGCCTTCAAGCAATGGCCCAACTTGGGGGAGTTTCGTAAGAAACAGATAGAGTGCATCGGTATCATCGGGGGAACGTCCGTAGGCAGGTTCATCGCGACGGGCTGCGGAGACTGTTAGAGCGCCATCGGTTCCAAGAGTACATTCAATACCGCCGATGGTGGACGAAAAGACTGGTACACCGTGCGTTTCTTTACCGCTTTCATCGTCAGCCATCGACTTAACTTCGACTTGGGTAGTAGCGTCAGTAGGAACAACTTCGGTGACTGTTTCTTCAGTAGCCAAAGCCGTGACAACTTCTAAGGCAACCTCGGCATCCTCAGGGGTCAGATCGCTGATGTCGGCATGGGAGGCGCGGCGTAACAGATCGTAGACCAACTCATTTAGGCGGCTTTCACCTTCGCTGTAGGAACTGCTATAACCGATCAATTCGCCGTTCAGGTATAAGGCGAAGTCTTTGGTGAGACGGTCGCAGCGGATTGCTTTAGTGTGCATATTCATGGCCTTGGTTCCTTTCGATTAGTGCAAGGTGTTGGTAGCGCCTAGCACTGTTTACTTATTACAGACAGTATATCATTGATAATATTTACTGTCAATAGGATATTGACGATAATATACTTTAGATGCTATAATTCACCTGCAACAAGATGGTTGGAGGTGAATTATGGTACGATTGCGATTAAACGAGGTGTCCGAACAAAAAGGGTTTAACATGTCACAGTTGCAGCGCCAAAGCGGCCTGACCATTGGAATGATCCGGCGCTACTGGTATAACGAAACAACTGAGGTAAATCTAGAGGCGCTAGACAAGCTAGCAACATTGCTAGGTGTTACACCTGGTGAACTACTGGAACACGGAGAGCGCAAAGCCGAGGATAGTAATTGAAGCCCTCGCGCTGCTACCAACAGCCGAGGGCGCGGCTACACCGAACCAAGGAAAGCATAGCGACGACTATTATACTCGATACTAGTCGTTTTTTTGACTGCATGAGCTATACTATGTTTCACGCAGTCAAAATACCCGAATCACGCATGATTGCTCTTCACGGGGTAGACTACTCTTGCGCTCTTTAATTTCTCTTCGTCAGAACTGGCACGCATGCATCCCGCGCGGGGAACCCACCATGTGGGTCTTGGGGCGGGGTGTTCTGCGGCGTTACTATAAAGGAGTTTGATCGATGAAGGTCTTTTTACGGCGGGGTTGGTTGCTGGCGCTGTTGGTTTTGGCTGGCTGTGCTAATCAAGTGCCCGCACCAACGGTTGGTGCTACGCTACAACCTGAGGCTAGCCCAACCCAAGCAATCGCGGTAGCCAGCCCAACGACGAGCGTGGCAACTCCGGTGGATACGCTGCCTCAACCCAATGCCTTTGATGATCAAACAACGCCGGTTAAGCTATTTCGTTCGCTGGTCAATGCGCTCAATCGTGGCGAGTACGAACGAGCTTATCGCTACTGGGCAACGCCGCCAGGTGGCATCGATCAAGGTGGGTTTAGCGCGAGTTTCTTTGGCATCGATTTGGTCGTTGGCTTGGTGACTGCGCCAACGTTCAACGAAAGCCAAACCGAAGCCCGCATGGCAGGGATTGTGTTGTTGGGGATGAGCGATGGTGGTGCGCGGGCTGATACTGCTTGCTATCTTGCGACCCGCGCTGATGTTAATAGCCCATGGCAGTTAAGCTCAAACAACTCGCTGCCAACCACCACTAATGATGTGTTGGGGGTGCTTGATCAGCAGGCACGCGAATGTGGCACGCCGCTTGAGCAACTAGCCCTCACCAAGCAAACCACTGTTCCTGAGGTCTTGTTTAGCTATTACGCTGGTTTGGCCCAAGCTGATCAGGCTAAAACGGCTGAAACCTGGGTTGAAGGAACCTTGCCAAGCGTGCCCGACAACCTACGCCAAAGCAACCAACTGAGTGTCTATGTCAATGTAACGCCAGTTGAAACCGAGGCTGCGGCCTTTTTGCAGACGATCATTCTGGCTGATACCAAAGTTATGTGGGTTGGTTGTTATGGCGCAAGCCAACAAGCCGACACCTGGCGCTTGAACAGTGGTTATTTGCAAGCAAGCGGCCCAGCCACAGTGCTGATTCAAACACTGACTCAAGGCTGTGATATTTAAATGGCTACACTACGACATACCCGTTATCAAGTGGCAATTATGGATCATGATTGCTTACTCCTCATTCGCTTTGCCTCTGCAACTACAACGTTTTGGCTTTTGCCCGGTGGCGGACGCGAACCAGATGAAAGTGAAAACGATTGCCTCATTCGTGAAGCATGGGAAGAACTTGGCGTGCGTATTGTGGTTGAAGGGCTGATTCTGCACCAGCAGGATCAGCCCGACCAAACCTATCAGGCGTTTAAAACCTATCGCTGCCGAATAATCGAAGGTACACCCCAGCCTGGCTATGAAACAATCAACCCAAATGATCCTAGTGCCGGAATTGTGGAAGTTGGCTGGGTTGACTTAACCGCCCCTGAGACTTGGCCAGCATTAATTGTTAACAATTTATATACTTTTAAGCTCCTCCAGCAACTTCGTCAAAGCCTTGGCTATGTCTAGAACATGGTAGCCACAATCAGTGGCCTAGGAGGCATTTTAGCCCTTTAGATTGGCCTACGTATTCGCTCGCTCAAGCTAGCTAGCAGTCTAGGTGCTGAGTAATCAATGATAACTTATTTTTCAGAAAAAATTAAGTTTTTTTATATATTTTAGGCTTGCCAGCCATATCTATCTATGTTACCCTGCATGCTAATTAAAGAACTACCCAATCAGGGACTCAATTCCTATTGTCCAATGAGTGTTTTGTCGAAGCATCGATCGAGATTTCATACCTCTACGGACACTGGAGCAGGTATGGCTTGTTTATTTATAGTTGATGATCAACCAGACACTCACATTATTCTCGCACGTTTACTTGAGGTTGATGGGTATACGGTGGTTGGGGCGCACAATGGTAGTGAAGCCCTGAAGCAGATACCTGTAGTTCGCCCAGCCTTGGTGTTGTTGGATCTAGCCTTGCCGGGCATTGATGGTTTAACGGTTGCCAAACAGTTACGCATCAATACCAGCACCAAGCATGTGCCAATTATTGCCATGACGGCCTTTGGTGGCAACGATTATCGTACCCAAGCTATGGCAGCTGGTTGTAGCGAATATCTCTTAAAACCATTGGATTTTGCTAAACTTCGCGGGGTGATTGCGCAATTGGTGCTACAAGTGGCCTAAATGCGTGACGACAAGTGGGGTGTCGGCATGAAACCCGAGTAATAATCGGGCTTTTTTATTGCCAAAACATGGCAGCATGGAGTTGATCCATGCTGCCATGCCTTTTTTTAGAAGCGATCAGTAATGGTTTTGGCTTGAGTGAACAACAAGAGGTAATCGGGGCCGCCAGCTTTCGAGTCGGTGCCGCTCATGTTGAAGCCACCAAACGGCTGCACCCCAACCAACGCGCCTGTGCATTTGCGGTTGAAATACAAGTTGCCGACATGGAAATCGCGCCGAGCTTCTTCAAGTCGTTCGCGTGAGCGACTAAACACCGCGCCAGTTAAGCCATATTCGGTGTTATTGGCAATTTCCAAGGCATGCTTCCAATCGTTGGCCTTGATAAATGCCAAGACTGGCCCGAAAATTTCTTCCAACGAGAGCCGAGCCTCGGGGGCAATATCGGCGATGATTGTTGGGGGAATAAAATAACCTTCCGAGCCATCGCCAGTTTCGCCGCCAAGCATCAAGCGACCTTCGCTCTTGCCAATTTCAATGTATTCGCGAATCTTGTCGAAGGCTTTTTGGTCAACCACCGCGCCCATATGATGTTTGGGATCGGTTGGATCGCCCATGGTCAGCTTTTTGGTGCGATCAACGACCTTCTTCAAGACTGTGCTATACACGCTATCGACGATAATTGCCCGCGAGCAGGCTGAGCATTTTTGGCCTTGGAAGCCAAAAGCTGAGGCTACAATTGCATCGGCAGCAGCATCGAGATCGGCGGTTTCATCAACCACAATCCCATCTTTGCCGCCCATTTCTAAGATTGTGCGTTTAAGCCAGATTTGGCCAGGTTGCAATTTGGCTGAGCGTTCAAAAATCCGCAAGCCAATTTCCTTCGAGCCAGTAAAGGCGATCAAGCGAGTTTTGGCGTGATCAACCAAGGCATCGCCCATTGCGCCGCCTGAACCAGGCACGAAATTAACTACCCCATCGGGCAAGCCAGCTTCTTCAACCAACAAGCGCACAAATTGGGCAGCAATCGCCGGCGAAGCTGAGGCTGGTTTCAACACCACCGTATTGCCAGCAGCAATCGCAGCGGTGGTCATACCGACCATAATTGCCAAGGCAAAGTTCCATGGCGGAATCACCACGGTCACGCCGAGCGGCACATAGCGTAATTCATTTTCCTCGCCGTTGTAGGCGACGACTGGTTGCGGGCCACCAAACTTAATCGCCTGACGACCATAATATTCCATAAAGTCGATGGCTTCGGCCACATCAGCATCGGCCTCAGCCCAACTTTTGCTTACTTCATAAACCAACCACGCCATAAATTCAAACTTGCGGCGGCGCATCACTGCCGCAGCGCGGAACAAATAGCGGGCGCGTTCTTCTGCCGCGACGTTGCGCCATGATTCGAAGGTTGTGGCGGCAACTTCCACCGCTTGATTGGCATGCTCAACCGTTGCCTTGGCAAAACTGCCGACAACTTGGCTTGGCTTGGCCGGATTCAGTGAATCAAATGTATCAGCCAATTCGATATGTTCGCCACCAATCAGAAGCGGATAAGTACGCCCTAATTCATCGCCAACTTTGCTCAGTGCCGTGCGCATCGCATCGGCATTGGCTTTCACACTGAAATCGACAAACGGTTCGTTGCGGTACTCGGGTAACATGTACATCTCCTAGCGATAAGCGCCATTGCTTATTTGGATCAGATTGTGGATATTCTATACGAAATTGCTTAGCTTAAGTTAGGCCAATTCACGCAGATCTAGCGCTGGCCCATGATGACACAGTAATTTTGGCTGTTGCCGAGTAGATTGCCAGCACCCGCCACACATGCCAATGCCACATGGGTAGGCTTGATCGACGATAAACGCCGCAAAACCTTGTTGCCAAGCATAGCGTTCACGCCGAATCCGTTGGCTCAAACGACTGGCTAAATCTAAACTGCCAGCGGCCAGCAAACGATTGGCCCAAACCAATGGGGCATCAAGCTTGGCGCTACTTTCGAGTAAATCAAGCACATCGTCGGCGGTCGCCAAATATTCGATCTCAGCTGGGAGCACAAACGGCGGTACGCGCATTGCATCATTGGCACTCGCCAACAGCAACACTGGTGAGCCAGTTTCGGTTACGCGTTGGGCATACAATAACAAACTGTAGATTGCATTACCCTCAGCAATCAACAAGGTTGCTTTTTGACCGTCGCTGCTGAGCGGTCGGCCAAGTGGCCCAATGCAATCAAGCTCAAAACCTTTGGGCAAACGCCCAATGCTCGCCAACAACGGGTCTTGGAGATCCAAGGCCAAGGTGGCAGTGCTACTACGATTGGTCGCAATAATCCAAGCCCGACTGCGCAAGAATGGGTCGCTACTTAAACCGTGATGCAGCATTGCCCATTGACCAGGCTGCGCACTAGCTAGTTGCGGCGAGGCCACTGTCAGCAAGCCATAATGCTGATTCAATTGTTGCTGATCAAGAATAACTGTTTGCATACCAGCATTATCCGAGAAGATTGGGGCTTATGCAAGGAGTGAGCTATAGAACATAGAACATAGATTAGGAGCGAGGCGTAACGTTTAACTACGAAAGGGCTATTGGCTAAAGGCTATGGGCTATCAGAGATTGGCTGGAAATACCAACGATTGTTCCGATAGCCTTCAGCCTAGCGTCTCAAACTTAGTGCGCTTCGTGTTCTTCGTGGATCAAAACAGGTGTCCCCAACAACCAATCCCCGAACCCCAAATTTACAAATGACGCAAGAAACGCTCAGGATGATTGAGAAAATCGCGCAATAAACTGACATGTTCAATTGCGTTATATTCAATCGGTTGCAACCCTGTCGGGCTAATCTGGAGCAAGCGGGCTTTGGGGTAGGCCATAATAATTGGCGAGTGGGTCACAATCACAAATTGGCTTTGTTGCTGCTCAACGGCATCGCGAATTAATGCTAACAAACTCAATTGGCGAATTGGGGCTAGCGGGGCTTCTGGTTCGTCGAGTAAATATAAGCCATTTGGGACAAAACGCGATTGAAACAAACGCAAAAAACTTTCGCCATGCGACATATGATCGAGGCCATTGCCATAATGATGGCGCAACTCGCCGAGCGTGCGCGAATGGGTTTGGCGGGCTTGGGCACGCGCCAAGGGCGAAAGCGTGGTATCCGCCTCGATCTCGCACAAACCAGCTTCAGCTTCAAGCCGCAATTGATTTAAGCGTTGAGCATAGCCGAAAAAATCTTCAGCCCGCAAGAAAAAGCCACGCCCCGTGCGTTTATGCCAGCTAAGTTTAAGGTATTTGGCCAAACGTTGAGCCGAAGTCAGGCTTTGATCACGCTCTAAATCGTAAGTTCCGACGGAGATCGAACGCGTAGCAACCGCCAAACCTTCCAAAAAAGTCGATTTGCCCGAGCCATTGTCGCCCACAATAATTGTCACGGGGGCTTCAAAATCGAAAGTTTGGCCAACCAAGGCTTGGATGGCTGGCACATTCAGAGGAAATTGCTCAGCATCATGAGCAGCTGGTGGTTTAATGGTTAGACTAGCGAGTAGCATCGCTTAATCTCGTAGCTCGGTAATTGTGGCTTGAAGCTGGCCTTGATGCAATTGAATATTAATTGTATCGCCAACTGCTACGTGGCTGGTGTTGGTCAGGGAACGATCGTTATGTAATACAACGGCATAGCCTCGCGCCAAGGTTCGTTCAGGATTGAGTGCAACTAAACTGCGTTCGGCCACTTGAACTTTTAAGCGAGCCATTTCGAGCATGCGCTGGATCGTTCGCTGCAACTGCTGTTGTTGGGCATTGACCTGCTCATGCGCTTGATGTAGCCGCATTTGCGGGTTGTGACGTAAAAGTTGTTGTTGCTGTTGGCCTAATTCGCTGCGCAGCAATTGCAAACGCCCTTGAAACAAGCCATGCAACAGTCCAACGTGGCTGATCAATTCATCGCGCAATGTGACCAAATCAGGTGTGACCAACTCGGCAGCAGCCGAAGGCGTTGGCGCACGCAAATCGGCAACAAAATCGACAATTGTGGTATCGGTTTCGTGGCCAACTCCGGTGACGACTGGTACTGGCGAGGCAAAAACTGCCCGTGCCACAATCTCCTCGTTGAACGCCCAAAGATCTTCAATTGAGCCACCGCCACGGGCCACAATAATCACATCTGGCTCGAAATCGAAAAGCTCATACAAGGCCTCAACAATCGAAGGCGCGGCATCTTCGCCCTGCACAAGGGCTGGCGCGATAATCACTTCGGCCAAAGGAAAACGGCGGCGCAGCACATTCAACATATCCTGCAAGGCCGCTCCAGTTGGCGAAGTAACAATGCCGATGCGTTGGGGAAATAGCGGCAATGGCCGTTTGCGTTCGGTCAAACCTTCGGCTTCTAATTGGGCTTTGAGCCGTTCATATTGGGCTTGCAACAGGCCTTCGCCAGCAGGAGTAATAAAATCAAGATAAATTTGCAAGCGTCCATTATACAGTTCAACTTTGCCATGACCTAAAATCGCCATGCCATCTTGAGGTAAGTAGCTCAAACGCAAGGCTGTGGAACGCCAAATCACCGCATCAATGCGGGCATCGGCCTCTTTGAGGGTCAAATACCAATGGCCTGATGAATGGCGTTTGCAGTTAGAAACCTCGCCATAAACCCAAACATCACTCACCACGGGGTCGCTAGTGAGCACTGCATTGATATAGCCACATAACTCGCTGACTGAAAGTTGTTCCATAGATTGGCCTGCTTGCTGAGGATAGTAGCACAATTGTACGAGGGTTTAACCAAAAAAACAATCGACAATTATTTAGCTGATTGAATGTGTTCCCTCACCCCAGTAAGTTTGGAACTCCCCTCGCCCGCCGTAGCGGGCGAGGGGTTGGGGGTGAGGGCATGCCAATCGGCGGTACTCCCACCCAATCATTGTTAACAACCTACCCTTGAAAGGAGGGGGCTAGGAGTGAGGGAATTAAACTTAATCGAGCGGCACGATTGAAATGAGCACTTGACCATATTCAACAGGTTGGTTATTTTCAACGTGGATCGCTGCCACGCGGCCATGAATTTCGCTCTCGATTTCGTTCATCATCTTCATGGCTTCAACGATGCCAACGACATCGCCTGGGTGAACCTCATCGCCAACTTTGACATACGGTGGGTCTTTGGGCGATGGTGAGGCATAGAAGGTTCCTACCATTGGCGAAGTGATTGGTTGGCCAATGGGCGCGGCGGGTGTTTCGGCAACGTTGGCAGCAACTGGTGTCGCCGCTACGCCACTGGTCACAACCACTGGTGCTGCCACTGCATAGGGCGTGCGCTTAACATGAATTTTGGCATCGCCACGCTCAAGGCTTAGCTCAGTAATATCAGTTTGGGTGATTAACCGCAGCAACTCACGCACATCCTCGGTGAGTAAATTCTGTTCGGGCGTTTGCTCACTCATGGGCTAGCATCCTCAACTACACAAGGAGAAATGGCGACGGCGCAGGGATTCGTGCCCAGCGCCGTGATGATCAGCTTTAAAATAATGGGTCAAACCCCACCTAGATCCGCGTAATGTACTTGCCGTTGGTGGTATCAACCCGAATCCGTTCGCCAACCGCGACGAATGAAGGCACTTGCACCACTAAGCCAGTGTCGGTGGTTGCAGGCTTGCCACCACCTGAAGCGGTATCGCCCTTGTAGTTTGGCTCGGTTTCAACCACAACCATCTCAACTGAAGGTGGCAACGAAATATCCAGCACTTCATCTTCGTAGGTCAAAACGTCGAACGTTTCGTTTTCGCGAATATACAACAACGCATCTTCGAGCAAATCCACACTGACGGGGAATTGATCGTAGGTTTCAGTGTTCATCACATAGATATAGTTATCTTCGCGATAGAGGTATTGAACGTTACGGGTTGACAAGCGGGCAACTTCGAAGCGTTCGCCAGCCATAAACGTTTTAACCGTTGTAGCACTGGTGCGGACATTGCGTAAGGTCAGGCGCAAGAATGCCGTGCCACGACCTTGCTTGACGTGGTTGGCTTCCATCACGCGGAACAATTCACCATCAATAATGAGGGTTAGACCTTTGCGTACTTCACCTGTTGAGACCATGATACAAGAACTCCCTTTGGGTTGTAATAAATTTTAGGCTTGCTCGATCACAATGATCGGGTCAAGTGGCGATTGTGTAAGCGTTTCAACACCATTGGCATTGAGTAAAACCAAGTTTTCGAGCCGCACGCCGCCCCAATCGGGCAAATAAATGCCAGGCTCGATGCTAAAAATTGAGCCAACTGGCAGCAAATCGTTGTGAACGCGGCTGAGCCGTGGCTCTTCATGAATTTGCAGGCCAACCCCGTGGCCTGTGCCATGGCTAAAATATTCGCCATAGCCTGAGGCTTCGATCACATCGCGAGCCAAGGCATCGGCTTCTTTGCCAGTGGTATTGGCGGTGATGCCGTTGGTTGCATCCGCAAGCGCGTGGCGCACAATGCCATAAATTTCATCAAATTTGGCATCGGGCTGGCCGAGCACCAAGGTGCGGGTCATATCGCCATGATAGCCAGCATAGAGCGCCCCAAAATCGACCACAATCGGCTGGCCTTGGCCCAGCGGGGCGTTACCAGCGTGATAATGGGGCAAAGCACTATTTAAGCCAGCACCCACGATAATTTCAAAAGCTAAACCATCGCCGCCATGCTCAACAATTGCCTTGTGCAATTCCCAAGCGACTTCGCGTTCGAGCATGCTTGGGCGCAACATTGGCTTGACTGCCGCTAAGGCTTGGTCGGTGATGTTAATTGCTTGACGCAAGGCCGCAACTTCTTCGTCGCTTTTGATCGCGCGGAGTTGCTCGGTCAATGCCCCGATGGCAACCAAGGTTACATCAGCAGGCAAGGCTTGGCGCAAGGCATTGTAATCGGCAACGCTGAGGGTTGCTGGCTCGAAGCCCAAGCGTTTGATCGGCGCAATATGGCGGCCAACACAGCTATACAAGCTTTCATCAAGCGTGCGGGTGATCGTTTCAAATTGGCTGGCCTCTTGGGCGGCTTGCACGGTATAGCGGCCATCGCTGATTAATAATGCTCGTTGAGCATCAATGATCAACAAGCCCGCCGAGCCAGTAAACCCGCTCAGATAGCGCCGATTTTGGCTATTAGCGACCAACAATCCATCGATTTGGGCTGCTTCAAAAAGCATCCGCAACGCTGCGAGCCGTTCTTGAGACACCGCGCACCAGCCTTTCAGCACACTACAAGCCCGCTTGGGGTTGCCAACGGGCTTTGTCTAGTATATATGCCATCAAATAGGCTTGTCAAACGTTTTTATTGTAAAGCTATAGCCAAGAACAGAGAGCATAGAACCTATGATGTTGGGTTTTGAGGATCGGGGACTCTTACAAGGGTAGGTTTTAACCAAAGACGCGGGAGATGTGCAGTCGATATTTATGCCCTCACCCCCTAGCCTTTCAAGGGTAGGTTTTAACCGTTTTCCGGTTTGAACCACCAAATCCCGTGGTTCATCGCTGGAT